>CBDURV010000726.1:0-1518 GCA_965369495.1 uncultured bacterium | reverse complement strand
TCGATGTCCTTGTCGAGGGTCTTCTTGAGCGCGGCGGCGGTGGCCTTTTCGCCCTTGCCCATCGCGTCGTTGTAGCGGCGCGTCTTGATGTCGATGGCGTTTTGCGCGTCGCTGATCTGGTCGTAGCGGCCGAGCAGCACCTTGGCCCGCTGCAGCGTCTTCTTGATGTTCGTCTCGTACTCGGGTTGCGCGATGGCGCGCATGGCGGCGACCGCCTTCATCGCGCTCACGCGCCCCTTGGCGATCTTGAACTTCGAGCGATCGGCGTTGTAGACGATGAGCGACGGCGCCTTGAGCTTGTGGTCCGACAGGAAGTGCGACTTCTTGGCGTCGGCCAGCTTGATCTTCACGCAGTCGAAGAACTTCATCGCGAGCCGCAACTGGTCAATGCCTGCGAGTGCGGTGTCGATGCGCTCCTGGTCCTTGGAGAGGAAGTCCGCCTCGACGAACACGAGTAGCGGCCGCTGCGCGCGCGCGCCCGGTTTGGCCCGCTCTTCGCCGCGCGTTTTCTCGGGCAGCTTGCCTGTCCACGCGATTTCGGTGCGCTTGGTGCGCAGGAACTCCGCGAAGACCGGCGCCGCCAGTAGTACTACGCAGACGATCGCGACGCGCATCATCCGAGATACGCCTCGCGCACCTGCGGGTTTGAAAGCAGCTTGTCCGCCTTGTCTTCCAGCACGATGCGTCCGGTCTCGATTACGTAGCCGCGGTGCGCCAGATGCAGCGCCATGTTCGCGTTCTGTTCGACCAGCAGGATCGTCATGCCGTCCTCCTCGTTGAGGCGCCGGATCTCCTCGAAGATCTCCTTCACCAGCAACGGCGCGATGCCCAGGCTCGGCTCGTCGAGCAGCATCATGCGCGGGCGGATCATCATGGCGCGCCCGATCGCCAGCATCTGCTGCTCGCCGCCCGAGAGCGTGCCGCCCGGTTGGCTCATGCGCTCCTCGAGTCGCGGGAAGAGCGCGAACACGCGCTCCAGGCGCTTGGCCACCTCGGCGCGGTCGCGCACGAGGTAGGCACCCATGTCGAGGTTCTCGGCGACGGTCAGCCCGGTGAAGATGCGTCGGCCCTCCGGCACCTGGCTAATGCCGAGCTTGACGATTTCGTGGGAGGGGCGCGTGGCGAGGTCGTGCCCGTCGAAGGTGATTGCACCTCCCTTCGGCCGCAGGAGTCCGGAGATCGCTCGCAGGGTGGTCGACTTGCCGGCGCCGTTGGAACCGATGAGTGTGACGATCTCGCCCTGTTCGACGTGCATGCTCAGGCCGAAGAGCGCCTGCACGCGACCGTAGTAGACCTGGATGTCATCGAGACGCAGCATCAGGTGTCGCTCCCGAGATAGGCCTCGATCACCTTCGGGTTGGCGCGGATTTCGTCCGGCGTGCCGTGCGCGATCTCCTCGCCGTGGTCGAGTACGTAGATGCGCTCGCAGATGCCCATCACGAACTTCATGTCGTGCTCGATGAGCAGGATCGTGAGTTTGAACTCGTCGCGGATGTCGTGGATCGTGTTCATCAGATC
>CBDURV010000725.1:0-1555 GCA_965369495.1 uncultured bacterium | reverse complement strand
TGTCGGCACGGGTGCCGTTGGGAGCGCGCGTGGTGTGCGGTCCCGAGCGGCCGGACGTTAACGCCGGCGCTCGGTCGCGATGTTGACGACGATGTCGCGGCCGTCGAGTTCGGCGCCGTCCATCGCTTCGATCGCTTTCGCGGCGTCGCGGCGGTCGGCCATGGTCACGAAGCCGAAGCCGCGCGACTTGCCGGTATCGCGATCGGTCACGACCGCGGCATCGGCGACCTTGCCGAACTGCTGGAACGCCTCGCGCAGATCATCGCCGCTCGTATCCCAGCTGAGTCCACCCACGAAGAGCCGGCCGGGAATCGACTGCGAAGCCTCCTCCGCGATCGCGCGCTTCGCCTTGACGTCGCGCTCAACCGCGTCGAGATCGCCCATCATGTCCTCGAGGGTCGAGACCGGCACCTCGCTCGATCCCGCCTCGCGCTTTTGACGGCGCCGCTCGTCCTTGCGCCGCTTCTTGCGCGCTTTTTCGTTGTCGCGTTGACGCTTACCAGCCGAATAGTTGCCCTGACTCACGCGCGCTCCTGGAGATACAGATAGGTGTGGGTGTTCAATGAATATCCTTGGACAGCAAAGTGTCCGGTCCTGACCAATTGGGCAGTCTACCAAGGCACCAGCGGTTTTGGGGGGCGGAAGCACCGCGCGGCATCGACGGCGTCCAGACCCGGCCCCGGAATCACGTACGAATCCGATTTCTCATTCGGCAACCAAGGGATATGCTTCGGGTGCTGGCGACCTCGGCCCCTGCCGGGGAAGCTGACGGCAAACTGCCCGCCGCTCGCGAGAGTGGCGGGCTCTGTTCTTCCTCCATTGCCGCCAGCAGCCGCGAAAACCCCGATCCCCTACAATTCCGCCCGTGAAGAAGATCATCGAGGGGCTCCGGACCGTCGACCGGGACAGTGCCATCGCGCTCGTCTACACCGCGATCAACCTCTCGGTGCTCGAATTCTGGTTCCTGACATCCGTCGTGCAGGGCCGGGTCAATGCCGCGCTGCCGAGAGCGGAGCGGACGCGCGCCATCTCGTTCGAGGCGGGCGCCACCTGGTCGATCGCCACCACCATCGCGCAGTTGATCATCCCGCTGCTGCTGATCAGGTTCGTGCACAAGCGAAAGATATCCGAGTACGGCTGGAGCCTGAACGGCTTCACGACGCACCTCAAGGTCTACCTCGGCCTCTTCGTCTTCATGGTGCCCTTCGTCTGGTTCGCCTCGACGCAGCCCGGGTTCGTCAGGAGCTATCCGTTCGTCTATGAGGCTCGCACCAACGGCGAGATGTTCGTGCGTTGGGAGTTCGTCTACCTGATGCAGTTCATCGCGCTGGAGTCGTTCTTCCGCGGCTACCTGCTCTTCACGCTTGAGAGGTCGATGAAGTGGACCGCCATCTTCGTGATGATGGTGCCCTACGCCATGATCCACTGGCACAAGCCGCCGCTCGAGTGCTTCGGAGCGATCATCGCCGGCATCGCGCTGGGCGCCTTCTCGCTGCGCTTCCGCTCCTGGTATGGCGGCGCCGTGCTGCACATGCTGGTGGCCGTGACGATGGAC
>CBDURV010000724.1:0-1559 GCA_965369495.1 uncultured bacterium | reverse complement strand
AGCGCTTGGCGACATCGCGGAAGTTGACCAGCTTGTCCTGGTCGGCCGACTCGTTACCGGCGACAACCATGATGCGCAGCGCGTTGGCGTCCTTGCCCCAGTTCAGTTCGTCAAGGCCGCTCTGCATCACGCGTCCGACCAGTTCCGTGCCGCCATTCAGCGTGAGCGCGAAGAGCTTCTGGGAGATCAGGTCGAGGTCCTCGGTGAGATCGCTCTCGATGCGCACCCAGCCCTTCTCCTTGGAGTACGTGTCATGGCCGAAGCTGAGCAGTGCCACGCGCAGGCGCGGCGTCGGCTTGGCGAGCGCGAGGTCGTTGACGATGGACCAGATGCGTGTGCGCGCCGAATCGACCAGGCCGCGCATGCTGCCGGAGACGTCGAGGCAGACCGCGAGTTCGATCGTGCGGGGCGTGCTCTTCGTCATCGCCGGGATGATCGGCCCGGGCATCAACTCTTCCTCCGCGTGCAACGACGCGGCGAGCAGGAGGGCGATGGCGGTGGTGAGGATGGTCTTACTTGCGTGCATCGGTCTGTTCTCCGGTTTCGGGTGCGACGGGGAAGATGTTCTGGACGAGGAGGGTCTTGCCTTCGTGCTGGAGCAGGATCTCCCCCTTGCGGGCGAGCAGCGCCTGCTCGTTGCGCGCGACGAGTTGCGTCAGCAGTTTTGTGTAGGCGACCGTGCCGTAGCGAATGGTCTGTGCGGGTTGGATGCTGCTTGCTGCCGAGGCGAGCTTGCGACCCGCGACCAGGCGCCCATCGATCCACTTGCCCTTGCTGTTCCAGAGGCAGAGGCCGTTGATCTGCTGGACGCCGGTCACCTCGACGCGCTGTAGCTTGTCGTTGAGGAAGCCGTTGTAGTAGTCGAGGCTCTTGCGCTTCTTGGCGCTCTCGAAATTGCGGCCCTGCGAGACGGCGGCGCGGCCCCAGCGCGTCTTGACCGCCTTGCCGTCGATGGCGCCGGTGCAGACGCCGTAGAGGCGATCCCAGTCCGCCAGATCGGTGCCTTCGCGGGCGAGGAACGCGGTGTATTCCGAGAGCACGCCGAAGCGCATCGACAAGCGCAGGATCTCTTCGGCGAGTTCCTTGTAGCGCGGGTCGTTGAAGATCGATTCGCCGACGCGCGCCGGCCGGCCGTTGGTGGCGCCCGCCTGACGAATCGCATCGACCAGATAGGCGATGCGGCGCGTTGCCCAGAGGCGCGGCACGAATGCGTTGCGCGTGGTCGCCAGCTTGAGGTCGAACGTGAACCGGAACTCCTTGGAAGCGCCGAGATACGCGCCGCTCAGCCCGAAGAGGAGCGGTTTGTCGCCGCGATACTGGCCCAGCACGACCAGCTGGTCGCCCTCGTACAGATCGGGCAGGTTGGCGGGAATGCGCTCGCGCACGCGCGACGTGACGATACTGCCCCAACCGCCATGCGTGACCAGCTGAGGCGTCGCCAGCACCGGGCCGTAGAGCCGGCGGAAAACCTGCGCAACCGTGACCTCGACGTCCTCGCCGGGGGTGAGGTAGGTGGGCACGCCGCGGCTCACTTCGGCGATGCGGTCGAGCAGCGGCAC
>CBDURV010000723.1:0-1563 GCA_965369495.1 uncultured bacterium | reverse complement strand
AGCCGCCGCGCAGGACGCGGTCATCAAGGACGGCAAACTCGACGACAAGATGTGGAGCCTCACCTACGAGGCGCGCGGTCTCGAGCGCGGTCTCTCCACGCCGAATCCGAAGAAGATTTTCGAGGGGCGCGCCGCGGGCAGCGTTCAGATCGAGATCATCGTGGAGGAGGGGCCCAAGAAGCTCGACGGCAAGGGTTGGCGCAAGTGGCTGACCGACCAGATGGCCGCGAAGAAGCGTTCTCTCCAGAACGTCGAGGAGAGCAAGGAGGGCACGGCCACCCTGATCTTCAACGAGATGAAGCTCGACATCTTCAACGAGCATCACGGCTACGCATTTTATCCGCGCGGCTTCCAGTGCTTCGTCGTGCACGCCTACGTCGCCGACAAGACGGAGAAGTCGGGCGAGCGCATCAAGCAGTGCCTCGGCGGACTCAAGCTGGGCAAAGGTTCCGGCGCCACGATGTACGAGGTGATCTTCGCCGCCAGGCAGGGTTGGCCGCTCAACGATCCGCGCGTCACGCTCGCTGCGGGCCGCGCCTACGCCTTCACCGAGCCGGCCAATCTGGAACTCGCCGCGCAGGTGCTCGCACGGGCGCGCAAGGCGATGAAGGAAGACACCTACAAGGTCGAGGAGCAGTACCTGCTCTTCTATGCCGGCGGCTACGCCTTCCTTGCCAAGAAGCCGCGCGACACCAAGAAGGCGATCGAGTGGCTCGCCAAGGCGGAGGAAGCCGCCAAGAAAATGCCGGGCGAGAACCGCCAGGGCTCCGAGGCCGGCGCCGCCTACAACCTCGCTTGCGCCTACTCGCTGGACGGCGACACGGTGAAGGGCTTCGAGGCGCTGCACCGCGCGTTCGCCGACATCATGGCGGTGGACAAGGCGCACCTGGACGGCGACAGCGACCTCGATAATCTGAAGAAGGACCAGGCCAACTGGGACAAGTTCTGGAAGGAACGCGTCGAAGGCCGGTGAGCAAGATCGAGATCGTTCGTCCCCTGCGCTGGGAGGACGACGCGCTGGTGCTGCTGGATCAGACGCTCCTTCCGGGGGAGGAGCGCTGGATCCGGCTTACGACGCCCGAAGAGGTGATCGAGGCGATCAGCGTGCTGCGCGTGCGTGGCGCGCCGGCCATTGGCTGCGCGGGTGCGTTCGCGATGGTGCTGGCCGCCGGAAGTGCCGCAGAGGTGAGCGCGGCCGCGCCGGCCATCGCCACTGCACGTCCCACGGCGGTCAACCTCGCATGGGCGGTCGAGCGCATGCTGCGCGTGCTCGAAGATGCCGACCCGACCGCGCCGCGGGACGCTCTTTTGGCGGAAGCGCAGCGCATTCGCGACGAGGACGAAGCGAGTTGCAGGGCGATCGGCCGGTACGGGGCGGCGCTTCTGCCCGACGAACCGCGCGTCGTCACCCACTGCAACGCCGGGTCGCTGGCGACGGCGGGCTACGGCACCGCACTCGGCGTCGTCTATGCCGCCGCCGAGGCGGGCCGGCCGATCCGGGTTTTCGCGGACGAGACGCGCCCGCTGCTGCAAGGGGCGCGACTTACCGCATGGGAACTCGCG
>CBDURV010000722.1:0-1564 GCA_965369495.1 uncultured bacterium | reverse complement strand
GTTCGCGGGTGACCTGGGCGTCAACCCCATGGGCCTGACCATCTTCCACAACATCTCGCGATAACCACGCGCATAATTTTCAACCCGGGCGGCTGTCGAAAGACAGCCGCCCTTTTTTGTGTCCCGTGCAGGCCGTCCCCGCTTTGCTGATAATGCACGCGGATGAACGCCCTCCATCTCGCACTCGGGAGTGCCGCCGCGCTCTGGCTCGGTTACCGTTTCTACGGACGCTTCGTGGTGCGGCGCATCTACGGCGCCGGCGGATTCGACGACGCCCGCATGCCGAGTCACGCCCAGCGGGACGGCCACGACTACGTGCCGACGAAGCGCGGCATTCTCTTCGGCCACCACTACGTGACAATCGCCGGCGCGGGGCCCATCGTCGGGCCCGCCATCGCCGTCACCTGGGGTTGGCTGCCAGCGCTGCTTTGGGTCGTGTTCGGATCGATCTTCATTGGCGCGGTGCACGACGTGGGTTCGTTGATCGCGTCCGTGCGCAACCGCGGACGCACCATCGGCGATCTCGCCGGCGACATCATGACGCCGCGCGTGCGCCTGCTCTTCCTGTCGTTCATTGCGATGGCGCTTTGGGTCGTGCTGGCGGTCTTCGGATTCGTGATCGCCGCGCTGCTCAAGAACATACCCGCAAGCGTCTTGTCGGTCTGGATCGAGGTGCCACTGGCGATGCTCGTCGCGCACATGGTCTTTCGCCGCGGCGGATCCATGCTGCGCTGGAGCCTCGCCGCCCTGGTGGTGCTCTATGGCTGCATCGCACTGGGCATGACCGATCCGGTGCGCTCCCTGTTCGACGGCATCGGGCTCGCGCCGTGGCTTCTGGTGTTGTTCGCCTACGCGTATTTCGCCAGTGTGCTGCCGGTCACGAAGCTGCTGCAACCGCGCGACTACATCAACAGCCACCAGCTATTCGTGGCGCTGGGATTCATCGTGCTCGGCTTTCTGGCTGCCCCGTTTACCGACCCCACCAAGCTGGAAATCGTCGCGCCCGCGATCAACACCGACCTGCCCGCGGGCGCCCCACTGCTCTATCCGTTTCTCTTCATCACGATCGCCTGCGGCGCGATCAGCGGCTTTCACTGCATGGTGGCGAGCGGTACGACGGCGCGCCAACTCGACTCGGAGCGCGACGCGCAGGCGATCGGGTACGGCGCGATGATCCTCGAGGGCGCACTGGCAGTGGTCGTGATCCTCTGCTGCGTTTCCGCGGCCGGATTCTCGGCCGAGGAGTGGCAGACGAAGTACTCGGCCAACTGGGTTGGCAAGGGCAGCCTCATGGCGAAGGTGGAAGGGGTCATCGTGGGCGGCGCCGGGTTCATCTCGGAAGGCTTCGCGGCGGTCGGAATCGCGGGCGAGTGGCTGACCAGGTTCCTGCAGACCGTACTCACCGTCGTGATCATCAGCTTTGCCGCCACGACCATGGACAGCGCCACGCGAATCCAGCGCTACGTGGTCGCGGAGTTGGGCGAGGCAAGTGGCCTACGGGTCTTGTCGCGCAAACACGTGGCGACGGGACGTGCGGTCGGCTCGGCCATGTTGCTCGCGCTGC
>CBDURV010000721.1:0-1602 GCA_965369495.1 uncultured bacterium | reverse complement strand
GCAGCGAATACGCGGGTGTCGAGCCGGACCTGATGACTGCCGCCAAGGGCATTGCGGGCGGCTTCCCGCTCGCAACCGTAACCGGCAAGGCCGAAATCATGGACGCGCCTCTGCCCGGCGGCCTCGGCGGGACCTACGGCGGCTCACCGATCGGCTGCGCGGCAGCGTTGGCGGTACTCGAGGTGATCGAGGAAGAGGGTCTCGTCGCACGGGCGAACGAGATCGGCGAACGCTTCGTGTCGCGGACCCGCGCGCTCCAGGAGCAGTATCCGAAGACTATCGGCGACATCCGCAACGCGGGCGCAATGATCGCCATGGAACTCGTCAAGGACGGCGATCCGAACCAGCCCAATGCCGACCTCACCAAGGCGATCGTCCAGACCGCTGCGCGCAACGGTTTGATCCTGCTTTCCTGCGGCATGCGGGGGAACGTGATCCGCTTCCTACCGGCGCTCACGATCTCGAACGAACTGATCGACGAAGGCATGGACCTGGTGGCGAAGAGTCTGGCAGAGATTGCCTGACTGCTAGATCGGGCTAGATCGGGCTAGATCGCCCAAAGCAATCGGAGACCTCCATGCCCTACGCACACCGCACGATCCACGACGCCGACGCCCACTTCATGGAGACGCCGACCTGGTTCCACGAGTTCGCGGACCCGGACGTGCGCGACAAGCTTCCGCAGCTGATGTTCACGGTGGGGCCGGGCGAAGGGGATCTCATCGACCATCACCGCGAACTCCACGCCAACCCCGACTACCGCGCCGACGACGAATCGCAGTTGCTGCTGCGCAAGAACTGGGCCGCCACGGGCTCCTTCCTCAAAGAAGACCGCCCCCGCGCCCTCGACCTGCTGGGCTTCCAGAGCCAGCTCGTGTTCAACACCTTCGTAAACGGGAAGCTGCTGGCCGCTGAACGCGGCGACGACATCGAGTTCGCCTACGGTTTCGCGCGGGCACACAACCGCTCGATGGTGGACTTCTGCTCGGTCGACTCACGCCTGTTGCCAACGGGCTACGTGCCGCTGCGAGACTTCGAGCGCTCCCGCGCGATGGCGCGCGAAGTGCTGGAGATGGGCTGCAAGTCGATCCTCGTGCCGTCGGGATGCCCGCGCGGTCACTCTCCCAGCCACAAGGAGCTCGACCCGGTGTGGGCGCAGGCACAAGAAGCCGGCGTGCCGATCGTGTTTCACGTCGGCGGTGGAGCGCGTCTGGCCGACGGTCAACTGCTGGACCGCGAGTACTTCGAGAACGGCGGGCCGGCGGTCCCGGACTTCCACGGCGGGGATGAAAACTTCCGCTCCATCGACTACATGGCGATCCCCACCGCGCCGATGCAGACCCTCGCCACGCTGATTTTCGACGGCGTGTTGGACCGCTTCCCCAATCTCAAGTTCGGCGTCATCGAACAGGGCGCCAGCTGGATCCCGAGTTGGATGCGCTTCATGGAGTCGGCCTTCGACGCGTTCCGCAAGCGAGAAGAGCGGCTCCAAAAGCTCTCGATGCGCCCGTCGGACTTCGTGCGGCGACAGATCCGCGCTACCCCCTACCCCGCCGAAGACGTCGGCTGGACCATTCGCAACGCCGGCGAAGAGGTGTGCCT
>CBDURV010000720.1:0-1672 GCA_965369495.1 uncultured bacterium | reverse complement strand
GCGACCGAAACGGCGGCGCCCACGCCCGCGATCCACGGATGCCCGACATCGACGCCGCCATGACCGCCGCGGCGATGATCGCAGCGGCCGCGACGTCGGTGCCGCGCAAACGCCCCTCGTCCTCCGGCGGCGCCTCGCTGGCGGGCCGCAGCGCAAAGCCCTCGGCGTCCGTCAGGCCGGCCGCATCGAACCGCGCGGTATCGACTTCCAGCAGCGCCTCTTCCGTCGCGAGGTTGACGGCCGCCGCCTCGACGCCGGGCACCTTGCGCAGCGCCCCCTCGACGCGCGCGACACATGACGCGCAGTGCATGCCGGAAACGCGGTAGCGAACCTGCTCGATCTGCACGGCTAGCCCATCCACATACGCGCGATGTAGACGCCGTAGGCAACCACCATCACGCCGCCCTGCATACGCCCGATGCGCCGCGAGCGACTCAGCAGCGGGAAAGCGAGCACCGCGAAAACGGCCAGCACGGCAAAGTCGACGTCGGCCACGCGCGCCGAGACCGGCACCGGCTTGACGACCGCGGTGATCGCGAGCACGAACAGCAAGTTGAAGAGATTCGAACCGGCCACGTTGCCGACGGCGAGATCGGTTTCGCCCTTCCGAATCGCGGCGATAATCGCGGCCAATTCCGGCAAAGAGGTGCCGACGGCGACGAGCGAGAGTCCGATGATCTCCTCGGAAATGCCGAGCGCGAGCGCGATGTCGGTGGCACCCGACACGAGCAGATGCGCTCCCGCGAGAATCGCAACCAGTCCACCCAGCACGCCGAGCGTATCCCTGACGGGATGCCAGGCGGGGGTCTCGGGGGCGATTTCAGCTGCCGACCGGTGGCGCCGCGTCTCCCGCAGGTTGGCGATCAGGTAGAGCACGAAGACCACAAGTAGTCCGATGCCGGTAACCCGCGAGACGATTCCCTGCGGCCCCACCCAGAGCAGCAGCCCGAGAGCCGCCAACACGCCCAGCGGCAGGTCGTTGCGCAAAATCGAGCGCTGCACGTGCAACGTCGATGCGAGCGCGCCGATGCCGAGAATCAGACCGACGTTCGCGATGTTGCTGCCGACGACGTTGCCGATCGCGATGCCGGGGCGCCCCTCCATCGCGGCGGTCAGCGAGACGAACAGTTCCGGCATGGAGGTGCCGAATCCGATAATGATGGCGCCCACGACCGCCTTGGGCACGTCGAAGCAGTGCGCCAGATGGACGCAGCGCGCCACCAGCAGATCGCCGCCCTGAACCAGCAGGAGCAGCCCCGCAATGCAGGCGACAATCGAGATGGGTTCCATCGGGAGCGCTACCCTACGGCATAGGAGCTAAATCCGCCCAGTTCAAGCCGGAACCCGCCGTTGGTCGATAGGTTCGCGTGGTTCTGCGCCCCCGGTACATCCTCATCGCGCTCGTGCTCTGTTCGGCACTCGGCAGCGCCCAGGAAGTTCGCCGCCATGTGCTCGCGCTGGTGCCGGGCAAGACCGCCGACCCGGAACTCGAAAACGCCGTTCATCAGCTCCTCGAAACGCCGCTCAACTACCTCGGGCTGGTCGTGGACCACCACTACATCGAAAACGGTCCGCCTCCCGAAGAACTCGTCGCGCAGGCGCACGCCGTAATCACCTGGTTCGACTCCGCCACCGCCAATCCCGACTGGCTCTGGCCGTGGCTCGAAAAGGA
>CBDURV010000719.1:0-1697 GCA_965369495.1 uncultured bacterium | reverse complement strand
GGGGCTCGGCACGCTGCTGGACCCGCTGCGCAAGCGCGAGGGATCATGGCGTCCGCTCGTATCGCTGGCCGACATCGAGCCGGCGAGCGCCCTGCGCATTCCGTACCCGGTCAAGGCGGGTTGGGAGGCTACTGAGCGTCCGGTCTACCTCGTACGGGGCGACGGCGACGACGTGACGGCGTTCGATGCGCGCTGCACCCATCTCGGCTGCACGGTGCGCTATCGCGATGGGAAGTTCCTCGGCCCCTGCCACCGCGGTGTGTTCGACGGCGCGGGAGCGCCCCTGTCCGGACCGGTCGACAAGCCGCTGGGCCGGGTCGAGGTGCGCGTTCGCAACGGCGTCGTCGAGGGCAGGGCGTAGCCAGTGGGGATGCGGATGCGGATGCGACCGGGCGTGCTGGCGCTGATCGCGGCGGCGGCTTCGATGCTGACCGGCGTCTTCTTGTCGTTCAACTACGCGGCGACGTGGGAGGCCGCGCACACCAGTGTGCAGCACCTGCAGGACGAACTGACCCTGGGCTGGATGCTGCGCGGCATCCACTACTGGGGCGCGGTCGCCGCCATCGCGCTGGCACTCGTCGAGGGAGCGCGCCTCTTCTGGCGCGGCGACTACCAGCGCCCTCACCACCGGCTTTGGCTGCTGGGCATCGCGCTCGCCACGATCCTGGTCGGATTCGCCTACACCGGTTACCTGCTCGCGGGCGATCAGCGCGCCTACGCGGGCGTGTTGGTGCTGGAAGGTGTGCTGCGCTCGACGCCGCTCATTGGCAACGCGCTGGCGCTCATCGTGATCGGAGGCGACTCCGTCTCGAGCGCGACGTTGGCACGTATCTACACCATGCATGTGGTCGTCCTACCGGCGACGCTGCTGCTGGTCACCGCTGCGCTGGTGCGGGAACGCGGCGGCGGCAAGTCCGGCGTTGTCCGCGCTGCTCTCGCCCGCGATCCCATCACGGCATGCGCGCTCGTATTGCTGCTGGTCGGTCTCGCCTACCAACTTCCCGCGGCCCTCGGCGAACCGGGCGGCCCCGGCACCCCCGCCGCGGAGCACGCGCGGCCGGAATGGTTTTTCCTGTGGGTGAACGAGTTGCTCTACCGCGTGCAGGGCTCGACGTTCCTCGTCGCCGCCGTTCTGCCCGGCGCGCTGCTGGCGGGGGCGCTGCTGCTGCCGTGGCTGCGACGGGGCGATCCGCTGCCCGCATCCGGTCGTCGGCCCGAACGGATCGGAGGGTCGGTGGTCGCCGTGGCGTTGGTCACGCTGTCGATCATGTCGATCATGCGACCCGCGCCCGCCGAGGAGGAGGACGACGACGACGATGGCCAGACACCCGTCGTGATTCCGAATGGCGGCGAGGATCCGGAGTACGACGAGCGGCTCTCGAAAACGCTGCGCCGTTTCCGCTGCGTACGCTGCCACGTCATTGCCGAGGACCCCGACGGCGGCGAGGACGGCCCGCCGCTACCGCTAGGCAAGGAGTTCGCCGAACTCTACACGCGCCGGTTTTTCCGCGAGAAGGTCGCCGATCCGGGCGAGTTCTGGTCCGACACCGGCATGACCTATCCAAAGAACCGCAAGCCGACGCCGGAGGAGCTTGCGATGCTCGAGGAGTATTTCTTCGGGGATTAGGCTCTGCCTGAAAACTCCATCTGGATTCGACCGGCTGCGGCTGCGCCTCGCTTCGCGGCGCCTCCTTGCA
>CBDURV010000718.1:0-1698 GCA_965369495.1 uncultured bacterium | reverse complement strand
GGCACCAACGGTTTCGCCATCGGCGACGGCGAGGAGGGCGACGACCCGGAGGCGCTCGCCGCCAAGGACAGCCGCTCGTTGTATCGCATGCTCGAAACGGAGATGGTGCCGGAGTTCTTCACGCGCGGCGCCGACGAACGGCCGCAGGCGTGGATCGAGCGCATGCGCCGGTCGATTGCGACGGTGCCGCCGTTCTTCAGCACGCACCGCATGGTTTCCGACTACGCCAAGTTCGGCTACGCGCCGCTCGGCAAGTCGTCGGTCGCGCTGTCGGCCGACTCGTTCGCCGCCGCGCGAACGCAGGCACAGATCGAGGACCGGCTTCGCGCCGCGTGGCCGGAGGTGCAGATCCAAGACGTGTCGGTCACCGACGCGCGCGACGGCAACATCGGCATCGGCGAGCCGTTCGAAGTGCGCGCACGGGTGGCGCTGGGCGACCTCGCCCCCGACCAGGTTCGCGTCGAGCTGTATGTCGGCCACGCGAACGACGCCGAGGAGTTGGTCGATCCGGTCGTCGTGCCCCTCTCGCGAACCGGCGAAACCGACAATGGCACCGCCGAATTCAGCGGCGGCTTCATGCCCACCGGAGCGGGCCGATTCCGCTATGGCGTCCGCGTAAGACCCAACCTGGAAGATGACACGCAGCTAGCCCACCTAGGCCTAGTGCAGTGGGCCTGATCCGCGACAGCATCGACATCCACTGACGCATCTCGTTTAATGACAATGGCTTAAGACAGAACGGCGCGGCACGACTGCCGCGCGCGATGGCCAGAGGCACTTGCACATTCGCCATCGGCCACAGGGAGGCGCAGGAGTCTCGCCCTGCGGCACCCAAGCCGCGCCCGGCAGCCGTATGCCGCTTGCGGCCAACGACTTATGGGAGGTCGTGGCGATGCTGTTGCGGAATCAGCGGAATCGGCCGAGGGCCTTGCGGAGGGCGGCTTGTTTCGCGTGTTGGACGGATGTGGGGCTGGGGTTCTTTTTGGCCGCTTCCAGGTAGAGGCGAGCGTCCTTCTCGATCGACGCGCGCATCGCATCGAGCTTCAGTTTGACCGGCGCGACCGGCCGCTTGAATAGCGCAGCCGTCTTCTTGTGCAGCGTAAGCGCCTCAACATACTTGTCGGCCGCCAGAAGCAGATCGCACTGCACCTCCGCGGCCGAGAGCTTGTTCCATGCGTCGCGCTTGACGCCCTTGCCGTGCGTCTTCTCGAGCGTCGCCCGTGCGCGGCTGATCGCGGCAGTCAGGCTCTTGACGGTCGGCTTGCCCTTCATCGCCTCCATCGCCTTGCCTGTGTGCGGATCAACGATGGCGGTGTAGGGGATCTTGCCCCCCGCCATGAAGGAGAGGATCGCCTGCGTGTTGGAGAGATCCTTCAGTTCATCCAGCGTGAGCCCGGCGAACTCGATCAGGTACTCGACCTCGTCGCCGTACGCGTCCTTCGTCTTGTAGGTCGCAATCGTCTTCGGCTGCTTGCGCTCCGCGCGCTCGATCTCCTCCATCGAGATCACCTCGACGGAGTTGGCCGCCGCGAAGCGGATGTACTTCTTGTTCTGCAGCACCGACCGGTGCACGTCCCAGCACGGCCCTCAGTAGAAACCGTGCCGATGCACGACGATCGGCAGGTTGAGCGCGCTCGCCTCCTCCACGGCGTCGGACCACGAGGGCGCCCACTTGGGCGAAGGATGCGGCTTGGGCGC
>CBDURV010000717.1:0-1701 GCA_965369495.1 uncultured bacterium | reverse complement strand
GCGCTCTACTACAGCGCCGCACCGGAGTCCGCCTACGATTCGATTCGCTACATCAACGACGAACTTTGGCTGGGCGGTTTTTTGCACCGTCTGCACCGCTACGGATCGGGCTTTGTGATGGTGACCGCGCTGCTGCATTTCGCGCGCAGTTACTTCTTGGGTGCGTACGCAAAACCTCGCCAATGGCTCTGGGTCAGCGGGATGGGACTGGGCATCCTGCTGACCCTCTTTGCGTTTACCGGCCAACTGCTTCCGTGGGACCAACGCGGCTACTGGGCCACCGTCGTCGGCATCGAGATCGCGGCCAGCGCACCGGGCGCCGGCGAGCATGTGCGCAGCCTCCTCACGGGTGGTTACGGGGACATCGGTTCCGTCACACTGTCGCGCTTTTTCCTGCTGCACATCTGCCTGCTGCCGCTCGCTTTCACGGCGCTGCTCGGGGTCCACCTCTGGATCCTGCAGCGCGTCGGCTCGGCGGGCGGCGAACCGGACCCGAAGAACACGTTCTATCCGCGCCAGATGTTCAAGGACACCGTCGTGTCGGCCAGCGGGGCGCTGCTGCTCGTGCTGGTCGCCGCGCTGCTGCCCATGACGGAAACCGGACCGGGCGACCCATCGCCGGGCGGTTATGTGCCGAGGCCGGAGTGGTACTTCCTCGCGCACTACCAACTGCTCAAGTGGGTGCCGCCGCTGCTGGGCGCGTTCATCCTGCCCAACCTGTTGCTGGTCGGGCTGCTGCTGCTCCCGTGGATCGATCGCAACCGCAAGGTGGTGGTCGGCCTCGGCGGCACCGCGTGCGTAGCACTCGTCGTGCTGACCGGCATCGGCCTCGCGCAACTTCCCGACGACCAACCGCACGTCGCCGAGTCACAACCCGATCGAGAGCTGCTGGTTCATCACGAATGCATGCAGTGTCATTTATTGGGGGGCGCGGGGGGCACGACGGGTCCCGCCCTCGATGGTGTCGCCGCGCGCCTGCGTCCCGACTATCTCGAAGCGTGGCTGCGCAATCCGCAGCGCTTCAAACCTACGACTGAAATGCCCGCTTTCGCCGGTGGCGAAGAAGAACTGCGGGCCGTCATCGAATACCTGCTCACACTGGAGGATTGAGGAATCATGAGACAGATCGCTGTTGTGCTCGCCGTGTTGTTGATCGGCGGCGCCTATCTCTTCGCACAGGACGACAAGCAACCCTTCGGCGGCCCCGCCGACGTCGCATTCGCCGGCAAGTTGTGGAAGGCGATGGAGGGTTATCAGGAGTGGAAGCTGACCACGCCGGTCTACAAGGGCGGCAGCCCGCACGGCAAATACGTGCGCCTGTTCAGCACGTGGGTCACGGTGGACGGCAAGCACTTCCCCATCATCGTGAAGGAGAACTACGGAGGTCGCGGCGTGACCCTGGAGGCCTCGACCAAGGAGCCGAAGAAGTGGCTCAAGGCGGTCACGATCATGCTCCAGCGCGAGGCCGGATACGACAAGGAGAACCAGAACTGGTACTACGTCAAGTACGCCCCCAACGGGACCGTCGAGAAGAGCCCTGCCGGCATGCAACTCGCCGGGCGTGTCGCCAAGGGCATGAACAAGGGCTGCATCGCCTGCCACTCCCAGGCCGGCGGCGACGACTACCTTTTCTCGAACGACTAGGCTCTGTCTGAAAACCCCATCTGGATTCGACCGGCTGCGGCTGCACCTCGCTTCGCG
>CBDURV010000716.1:0-1704 GCA_965369495.1 uncultured bacterium | reverse complement strand
CGGTCACGACGACGCACGGAAACTCCAGCCCCTTCGCCGCGTGCACCGTCATGAGCGAGATCGAATTCGACTCGTCGTCGTAGGTGTCCTGGTCGCTGACGAGCGCATACTCCTCCAAAAAACCGTCCATGCCCGCCAGAGGCTCGCGCAGCTTGTATTCCGCCGCGGCGTTGATGAGTTCCTGCACGTTCTCGATGCGATCGGCCTCCGCCAGCGCCGTGCCCTCTCCGAGGAACCTCAGGTAGCCGCTCAGCTCGATCACCTTCTCGATGAAGTGCGCGGGGTCGTCGGAGTCGAGCACCTCGATCTTGTCGAGCATCTGCGAAAACGTCGTGAGCGCCTTGCGTGCGCGGCCGAAGCGGCCGAGCGCCTCGATGTCGCGCAGCACATCACGCGGCGTCTGGTTGAGTTCGATCGCCGCGTCGAGCAGGCGTTGTTCGGTGGTCTTGCCGAGTCCGCGCGCGGGCGTGTTGAAGATGCGCAAAAGCGACGCAAAATCACGCGGGTTCCGGGCGACGCGCACGTAGGCGAGGATGTCCTTGACCTCCTTGCGCTTGTAGAAGGCCACCGAGCCAACGACACGGTAGGGCAGGCCAAGCTCGCGCATGCCGCGCTCCAGCGTGCGGGACTGCGCGTTGACGCGGTAGAAGCAGGCGATGTCGCCGGGGCGCCGACCGGCATCGATCCAGCGCAGCGCCTGGCGCGCCGTCGCCATCGCCTCGTCGGTGTCGTCCACGCAACGAATCTCGTGTACCGGCTCGCCCTGCGGGTTGTCGGTCTTGAGATCCTTTTCGTAGCGATCGCGGTTGAAGCGGATGACCGTGTTGGCGACGCCGAGAATCGACTGCGTGCTGCGGTAGTTGGTATCGAGCGTGACGATCGTGGCGCCCGCGAAGTCGCGCTCGAAATCCATGATGTTGCGGATCGTCGCGCCGCGCCAGCGGTAGATCGACTGGTCGGGATCACCGGTGGCGCAGACGCACTGCCGCTCGCCCGTCAACCCCTTCAAAATCCCGTACTGGATCGTGTTGGTGTCCTGGTACTCGTCGACCAGCAGCCAACTGGCGCGCTTCTGCAGGCTCGCGCGCGCCTCGGGAATCTCATCGAGCAGCTTCTTGAGGTTCACGAGCAGATCGTCGAAGTCCATGGCGTTGGCTTCGCGCATGCGCGTTTCGTAGGTCGCGATCACCGACGTGATCAACTCGGCGTGGAAGGCGTGGTGCTCGATGCGCCCCATGCCGTTCTTCATGCGCGAGAGATCGTGCGCCACCTCGTTGGGGCGCAGGCGGTCGATCTTCTTCTCCTTGAGAATCGACTTGATCAGCGAGTTGCGATCGTCGGTGTCGTAGATCGTGAACTGGGGCGTGTAGCCGAGCCGTTCGCCCCAGCGTCGCAGCGTGCGCGCCGCGAAGCTGTGGAAGGTGCAGACCCAGAGATCGCGCGCCGGCACCATCGCCTCGACGCGCTCCCGCATCTCGCGCGCCGCCTTGTTGGTGAACGTGAGTGCCGTGATGCCCCACGGCGCCACCCCCTCGTGCACTAGGTGGGCGATGCGCCGCGTGATGACGCGCGTCTTGCCCGACCCCGCTCCCGCGACCACGAGCAGCGGACCTTCGCCATGCACGATCGCGCGGCGCTGTTCGGGATTGACATCGGAGAGGCTGGTATCCATCGGGCGGGCTATCTCGGCGCAAGGGTAATGGA
>CBDURV010000715.1:0-1710 GCA_965369495.1 uncultured bacterium | reverse complement strand
CCCGTGCCGCACTACGAGAATCGTTCCCATACGCGGCGCGACATCGTAGCTTTGGTGCCGCTAATGCGCGACAGCGATAACGCGTTTCATCTCGCGATTCCGTGCCGCGATCTCGACGAGGCGCGGCGGTTCTACGTCGATCGGCTCGGTTGCCGGTTGGCGCGGCGCTACGACGACCGCATCACACTCGACTTCTTCGGCGATCAGGTCGTCTGCCATCTCGCTCCGGAGGAGATCGATACCGCGCCGCGCATGTATCCGCGACACTTCGGAATCACGTTTCGCCGCCGCACGGATTTCGAGCGCGTCCTTGAGCGCGCCCCGGAAAACGACTTCTTCGAACCGCCTTTTGTCCGGTTCCCGGGCCGGCCGGAAGAGCACGAGACCTTCTTTCTCAAGGATCCCTCCAACAACCTGCTCGAGTTCAAGCACTACCGCGACCCCCAGTACATCTATTGATGAGGGTCCTCGTTGCTACCGCCAGCACGGCCGATGACCGCAAGACGCTGGCCGCCGTGGAAGCGCTCGGCAAGGCGGGTGCGCATGTTTGTGTCGGCAGCGACAGCGATGGGGCGCAATCGCTTCGCTCGCCCTACTGCCGCGAACGCGTGCGCTACCCCAGTCCGGCCGAGGACATGCAGGGATTTGTCGCGGCGTTGCGCGACCGTGACGACCACGATGTGCTGCTTCCGTTGTGCGACTACACGACCGTTCCGGTTTCGTACTTCGGAATCGAGCGGGCGCCGGTTGCCGCCTACGAGTCGCTTTCGCTCGCCCACGACAAGCAACGACTGCTGAAGCTGGCGCAGGGCATTGGCCTCGACGTTCCGGAAACCAACTGCCCGCGAGACCCGGACGAACTGCGCAGCCTCGCGCCAAACCTGCGCTATCCGTGCGTGCTGAAGCCGCGCATGGGATCCGCCGCGATCGGCGTGCGATATCCGGAATCGGCCCAGGAGCTGGTAACGCTCTACGGCGAGTCCGGCACGCGGCACGACCTGGTGCTCGATGATCGGCGCCCGCTCATCCAGGCGTACGTGCCGGGCGAAGTCCATGACGTCTGTGCGCTTTTCTGTCGCGGAGAGCCGCGCGCCCTGCTGACCCAACATCGACTGCTGATGTCTCCGCGACGCGGCGGCTCCGGCGTCCACAACGAGACGACGTGGGAGCCGGAACTCGCCGAAAAGGCGGTCGCGCTCCTGCGCGCGCTGCGCTGGCACGGCCCGGCCCAGGTCGAATTCCGGGCCGGCGTGCTGATGGAGGTGAACGCGCGCTTTTGGGGCACGCTCGAGCTTTCCATTCGCGCCGGAATCAACTTCCCGCTGCTCGCCTGCCGACTGGTCATCGACGGCGACATCGATGCGATCCGCGACTACCGAGTGGGGCTGCGCCAGCGCTGGTCCGACCACCGTCCGCCCGTGGACTCTCGCTAAGCGATGCCCTCGTCCGAATGCAGGCCGCGTGAAGCCGGTAGACTTCGCACCATGCCCCAGCAACCGCATTGCTCGCTGTGCAGCGGCGAACTCGTCCGCGAGCAGAAGGTCGAGATCTCGGTCTCGCCCTACCCTCAGTGCTTCACGCTCGCCTGGGTCTGCCGCGACTGCTCCGCCGCGTTTCCGATCGCTCTCGGCGAGGGGGGCATCATCCGCACGGCGAAGCCGCTCTACGAGCACGGGCGACGTCTTACGTAGCCGAAGCGTCCCGGTCGGG
>CBDURV010000714.1:0-1711 GCA_965369495.1 uncultured bacterium | reverse complement strand
GCGTCGTCGCGGAGTCTTCGTGCCATGCTTATTCCCGTTTCTGCGTGCGATCGCACATATACAGTCGGGGTTGGCGCGATTAGGTAGCGGATGGCGCGATAAATCGCAGCAGTTGAACGTGGAACCGTACTCAGGAGTGTCCAACGTCTCGCAGGAAACAGGTGTTGATCAAGCTCTCTCACGAGATCCGGCCATGGGCCGGGGACGGGAAGAGAGATGTCGAGCAATCAAGGGAGAGAATCGGAATCGGTAGACCCGCTCGCGGAGGGAGTCGGAGGCGACGCTCAGCCCTTCCTAGCTGAACATGCCGGGCGTGTACGCGACGATCTTGCCCTCGATGGCGGACGCGGCAACGGTGAGCGGCGACGCCAGATACAACCGACCGGGGCCACTGCGGCCGGTGTAGTTGCGGTTGATGGCCGAGACGGTCACTTGGTCGCGCTCTTCGGAGACGCCGGGACCGCAACCGATGCAGGCGCCGCAACCGGGGTTGATGACCTTCGCCCCCGCCGCCTCGAAGATGCCGAGGTGGCCCTCGCGCTCGCAGTACTCCTTGACCGCGACGGAGCCGAACTGGATGTAGAAATCAACGCCATCGGCCACCTTGCGGCCCGCCTCGACCGCGTCCTTCAAGACGCGTGCGTACATCTCGAGGTCGTCTTCCTTGCCCGCGGTGCAGGATCCGGCATAGGCGATGTCGATGGCCACGTCGCCGATCTCGTCGATGTAGGCGCCGTTGGTCGGATCCGAGGGAATACCGTGGTCGGGGTCGCCGGGGTGCGCCACCATCGGGCGCAGGGTGGCAAGGTCGATCGTGTGCACGCCCGCGTCGTACTGCGCGCCCTCATCGGGAGCGATCGCACGCTCACGCAGCGCCGCGATGTCGATGTCGGGACGGTGCCCCTCGATCCAGTCGAGCGTCTCCTCGTCGCACTCCACCATGCCGGCGCGCGCCGAGCACTCGGTGGCCATGTTGGCGAGCGTGGCGCGCTCGTCCATCGAAAGGTGCTTAAGGCCGGGGCCGCCAAACTCCATCGAGCGGTTGAGCGTTTCGCCGCGCCGCACGAAGGTGTGCAGGATGAGCAGCATCACGTCCTTGGCGGTGCAGTCCGCCGGCATGTCGCCGACCAGCTCGAAGCGAATCGACTCCGGCACGGTCAGCGGCGTGAAGCCCGCCTGGATGAGATGGGCGTACTCGGTCGCACCCACGCCGTGCGCATATGCGTTGCTACCGCCGCCCATCGTCGTGTGGCTGTCGGTGGCGAGCACGAGGTCGCCCGGTTCGATGAACTCCTCGCGCGCCACCTGGTGGCAGATGCCGGGCGACATGGAGTCTTTGACCGAGTAGTCGCGCACGCCGGTGTGCTTCTGGAATTCGTTTTGAAGACGGCGCAGGGTCTGGATCTTGTCGATGAACGGCGCCATCTTCTTCACGTCGTCGGCGTAGAAAAGATGATCCTCGAAAACCGCGAACTTGGCCGGATTCGGGATCGTGTAGTCGGCGCCGAACTCCTGCTGGAGGAAGTAGTGCACCTGCGCCGTCGTGAATTCGTGCGAGTAGCCGGCGTCAACCGACGCCACGACCGCGTCGCCCGGCTTGACGTAGCCCTCGCCCCCCACCAGGTGGCGCGCGATGACCTTTTCGGCCATGTTCATCGGCCGCTTGCCGGTCTCGAGACGCGGCAACTCGATCTCGTTGCAACGCAGCGCC
>CBDURV010000713.1:0-1718 GCA_965369495.1 uncultured bacterium | reverse complement strand
CTCCGGCGACGGCATGGAGCGCAATCGACCCCATGCATCGAAGGCGGACGCCACCGACGTCGTGTTGGGCGGCTGCGTGATTCCCCAGTCCGTCGCGGCAGCCTACGACGTGCTGCCCAACCTGTTTCTGCGTGACGCGCACGAGGCCGGACCGCAGGGCCGCATTGTCGTCGGCGGCCTTCTTCCGGGAACCATGGACGGCTACGTCGAGGCGGACGGCTACGCACCGCAATGGATCGAAGGTGTGGAGGGTCAGCAGAAGGTCCGACTGACACGCGGCGGTTCAATGGCGATTGCCGTGGACGCGCCGCCACGCGAACTCTTTTGCCGGCTCCATCGCGAGGGCAGCTTCGGAGTGCCCGCGATCATTGCCGCGGAACTCGACAAGCAGGGCCGATTCGTGGCGCGCAATCTGCCGCAAGGCCGCTATCGCGTGTCGCTTACGAGTTGGTACCCGGGGCCGAGGAGCTCGTCGTGGTCCGACGACGAGCCGCGGCTGGGCATCGACGCCGGAAACATCGAGGTGGTCGAGGGCAAGCGGGCCGTCTGCGCGGTGCGCGTCGGACCTACGCACGCCGTCGCGCTTCGATGGGACAAGCCGGAACTGCGGCGCGTGCTGCTGCGGAGTCCACGCTTCCAATTCGAGCTCGGCAGTGTGGACCCGGTCGGCGCGTTTCGGTTTCGCGCGGTGCCGGCCGGCGTCTACGAGTTGGATCTTTGCTCGGAGTACCGCACGGAGTTTCTCGGCCAGGTCGTTGTGGACGCCGAGAAGGGCGCGCGCGTGCCGCCGTTGGCGCGCACGGCGATCGAATCGATCGAGGTTCGCCTGCCTTCGGCGGGCCTTGTCGGGGTCTGGCGCCTCGGCGAAGTGGAGCCGGTGCCGCTGCCGTCGCTCTACCCGCGTGAAGGCTTCTGGTTTCGCGCGCCCCGGGGGCGCTACGTCGTGCGCGGCTGGTTGGGTAACCGGGCGTTTTCGCGTGCGATCGAGGTGCACGCGGGCGAGACCGCGCGGGTGACGGTTAAGGCGGCCTCGCCCGACACGATTCCCGTATCGGTTCGCTTGCTCGATCCCGATGGCGAGCCGTGCGCAGGCAATCTGGAGCTTGCCGGCTATCCGTTTCGGCCCGTCGAGCCGGCAACCCGCCATGCGCTGCGCCTGCCGGTGGGCCGCTACTCGTTTGTCGCCCGCGCACGCGGGTGCAAGACGTTCCGCGGATCACAGACCCCCGTGGACAAAAAGCGCGCTCCGGTCGAGATCACGATCCGCCTGGAGCCGCTACGTCCACGATGACCGCGTCGCCGCCGTAGCGCTCGACGCACTCTTCGAAGGTGATCGTCTTGGGCGCGCCCAGTCCGGGGTCGAGCACGACGACATCATCGCCGACGAAGTAGATCGTGATCGCGTGCATGCGGCGCACGGAGACGATGGCGGGACCGCCGTGCGCGCGCAGCCGTTCGGGGTCGCCGTCGATAATGCGCGCGTTGCACTCGTCGCCCAGCTTGAGGCGCAGGCCGCGGCAGATGCGGAAGAGACTCGTGCCGCCGTAGGTGGGGGTGCGGCAAAGCTCCATCATTTCGCCTTCGGTCGCGTCGACTCCCAGCACCGAAAGCAGGCTGACGCAGGCGGCGGGACCGCACGAGTAGCCGCTGCTCTGCGGGCAGTAGTGCTCGGAGTCCGCGCGCGTGGTGGAGGAGTTGTCCGGCTGCACGAACATCCA
>CBDURV010000712.1:0-1782 GCA_965369495.1 uncultured bacterium | reverse complement strand
CAAGGATGATCCCGCCGACACGATGGCGTGGGACACGATGCGTTGGATCGCCGGGTGGGCGTGGGCCAATCGCGACGTCGAGAAGTCCTTCGCGCTGCTCACGTTGCTGCATGACCTCGATCCCGAAGCGCGCGACACCGCGCTCAACTTCTGTGCGATGGCGCGTCGCCTCGGTCACTACAAGCAAGCGGAGCGCGCGTTCCTGGTGCTGCTCGAAGTGGACGACGAGGACAACGACGTGATCAATGACTTCGCCATTCTCAAGGACGGCATGGGCGAGGAGGCGGAAGCGATTCGGCTTTGGGAGCGCGCGCTCGCGATCGCCCCCGCCGATCTCAACGCGCTCGAGAATCTGTTCACCAAGGCGTGGGAAAACGGCGATGCCGCAGGCTCCCGGAAGTACCTAGCGCTGGGCCTCGTCGCAGTCTCGAAAATCGACAATCCCGGCCTGTTGGGCCGCTGGATCTGGTTCCGTGATCGGTTGCGCTGGGCACCCGCGGGACACGGAGCCGAAAGATGAACCGGTGCTGAACCATGTGCGAGAATAGCCCGATTCCCGGGGTTCGTTCCCTGAACCTCCTGAAGGAGTACGCCTGCATGCGCCCGTTCGCCGTTGTCCCCGCTCTTCGGGTTCTTGTCCTAGGGGTCCTCGCTCTCGTGATTGTTTCGACCGTGGCACGCGCGGAGGATCCCGCCGCGCCCGCGAAGACCAATCCGACGTTGGCGGAACTCCAGGCCGACTCCGCGAAGGGCAAGTACCTCAAGACCGGCATCAAGCTGGCCCGCATTTACTTCAAGACCGAGATGGAGCACGCTGCCGGCAAGAAAGGCGCGAGCACCAGCAAGATCGAAAACGCGCGTCTGAAATGGCGCGCGTGGCTCGATGCCTCGAAGGCGAAGCTCGGTATCAACCTCTATGCGCATCCGCGCGTGGTGATCGAGATTCCCGACGTCTCTCGTGTCGCCGAACTCAACTCGCTCGTGAAGCTCAAGAAGGGCATGATCGATTGGGGCGCCAAGACCGCGGAAGGCTATAGCCGCGGTGAGCTGACCTACTCGATCATCGTGCCGAAGTCGTACGCGCACAAGACGCCCAAGCTCTATCCGCTGGTCTTGACGATGCACGGCCGCGCGATCAACGTGCGCCATCCCGCCCTCAAGAAGTTCTCCACCCAGCGTAGCCGCATCGTCGTCTACAACAACTGGGGCGGCGACGGCAAGTCGCAACAGTACGAAGCCATCGTGATGGCGCCGACCGGACGCCCCGAGGGTTTCTCGTACGCCAAGGACGCCGACTTCGCGCGCCACACCTTCTATCTTGCCAAGGGCACCGGTGACACCGACTACCGCGTCGATCCGCAGGGCACATTCATGGAGGTGTACGGCGACACGATTCAACTCGCCATACTCGACTCCAACATCCTGGCCGGCATCATCTGGCGCGACCGGCTCGACCTCAAGAGGATGCCGCTCAAGCCCGAGCAGATGATCACGTTCGAGAACCTGCGCGGCACCCCGCTCTATTACATCGCCGACAAGGCGAACTGGAAGACGGTCGGCGCGCCGCTGGTCGAGACTCTCAAGGCTGCCTACAAGGCGGTGGGCAAGCCGGAGAACTTCGTCTACGAGGAAGGCGGCGTCGAGCGCGATGCCAACGGCGCGCTTCACGGCGACCCGGAGAAGATGAGGAAGTTCCTTAAGCATCGCAAGCAGGTGCCGGTGCGGGAGTTCCAGTGGCTCTTCTGGGACCAGCGTCTTTCGGCGCCGCTTCCCCTCTACCTG
>CBDURV010000711.1:0-1793 GCA_965369495.1 uncultured bacterium | reverse complement strand
GACCCCGCCGACCCGAGCAAGGGCAGTGCGCCTTCGCTGCTGGTCGTCGCGACGCAGACCGAACGCGATTTCGAACACCTGCCGGTCGATTCGCTGGGCGACATCCCGTTCCAGATCATCAACGACGATCCCTCCATCGCGGAGACCATCAGCGGCCAGAACGTTCTCGCCAAGAACTACCCGGGCCCGCTCTATCGCCTGCTCAAGTACGCCGAGAGCCGCGCGGGCGACGACGGCGCGGCACTGCGCGAAAAAGAGGGGCTGAAGCCGCGTCCGATCGACTCGAAGGGCACGTACGAAGAGGTGGTGGGGCAACCGGCGCGCTTTCGCACGGAGTACTTCGGCGGCCTGGGCATTATCGCGAAGGACGGCCTGCACCGCGGCGCGTACGACATCGAGCCCAACGACGCGGGCGTGGACGGCTGCTTCGACGGCTGGATCATGACCGACGAGACCAAACTGGTGCAGTTCCTCGCGCCCTATCCCCTCATGGATCGCGATTGGAAGAGGGGCACGCGCATTCGCTGGGCCGGCTACTTCTACAAGGCGAAGGGCTATCCCGCCGCCAACCGCACCCGCCGTCTCGCGCCCATGATCGTGCTGACGGAGTTGGTGGAGATCCTGCCGCCGAAGCCCGATTACAAGAGCCAGTTCATGTTCGCGGGTCTCTTCCTGCTGGGACTGCTGGTCATGGTCTGGTTCATCGTCCGCGAGGACGGCACCAAGGAAGAGTTCCGGCGCCGCCGCTCGGGGCGCAAGATCCCGGAAGCGTGACGCAACTCGAACGAGCCGTTGACCGCTGCGGCGCCTCGCGCGTCTTCACTGTCGTGGATCGGCGTGTGCGTGAACTGCACGGCCTGCCGATCGAGGAGCCCTGCTTCGCGCAGGAACCGGGCGAGCGCTACAAGACGCTGGAGAGCTGGCGCGCGCTGATCGACGCGTTCGTCGAGCAGCACCTCGATCGCGACGCGCTCGTGCTCGCGATCGGCGGCGGCGCCACGCTCGACCTCGCCGGTTTCGCGGCGGCCACCTATCTGCGCGGCGTGCGCTGGATCGCGGTGCCTACGACTCTGCTCGCGATGGTGGACGCGGCGTGGGGCGGCAAGACCGGCGTGGATCTGCCCATGGCAAAGAACCTCGTCGGCGCGTTTCATCCGCCGCATGAGGTCGTTGTCGCGCCGGAGTTCCTGCGCACGCTGCCGCAGCGCGAGACACGCGCCGGGCTGGCCGAAGTGGTCAAGCACGGCGTGATCGGCGATGTCACGCTGCTGCAGCGCGCGGGCCGCGACGACCCCGCCAGCTTCGTCGAGGACGCGGCGCGCGTGAAGCAGGAGATCGTGGAGCGCGATCCGCTCGAGCAGGGTGAACGCCGCGTGCTCAACCTCGGCCACACGCTCGGCCACGCGCTCGAACAGGCGAGCGGCTACGCGCTGCACCACGGCGAGGCGGTGGCGATCGGCCTGCGCGCCGCCTGCCGCATCGCGGAGTTGTACTGCGGATTCATGCAGCGCGAGGTGGTCGAGGACGCGCTCGATCGCTGCGGCCTGCCCGCCCACACGAACCTCGACGAAGAGGCGGTGCTCGAAGCGCTGGCGCACGACAAGAAGCGCACGGCCACGTCACTGCGCTGGGTGCTGCCGCTCGACCTGGGGGACGTACGCGTTTTCGAGCAGGTTCCCGAGGAGCCGGTTCGCATCGCGTTACGGGAAGTGCTTTCGCCGACGGCTTAGGGCTTTGGGCTGTGAGCTTTGCGTCGCTGCCCAGACCGTCTCTGTCGCGGTCGGAAGAGGTGG
>CBDURV010000710.1:0-1799 GCA_965369495.1 uncultured bacterium | reverse complement strand
CCACCTTGGCGTCGCGCATTTCCTTTTTGAATGCGATGACCTGCGCTTCCGGCACGAACGGGTCGTCGGCGCCGTGGCAGACGAGCACCTTGCCCCTGATCTTCTTGGCGTCGTCGGGATTGGGCGTGTCGAGGTTGCCGTGGAAACTTACGACTCCCGCGATCGGCGCACCGGAGCGCGCCAGTTCGAGCACGCCGCCGCCCCCGAAGCAGTAGCCGATCGCGGCGATTTTCCTGTTGGCGACCATCTTCGTCTTCACCAACTCGGCCATCGCGATGATCATGCGATGCCGGAACAATTTGCGGTCCTTGCGGTACTTGCCCGCCTGCGCGCCCGCGTCCGCCGGCGCCTTGGGGCGCACTCCCTTGCCGTAGATGTCCGCACAAAACGCGACGTAGCCCAGCTTGGCGAGAGCCTTGGCGACTCCCTTTTCATGGTCGGTGATGCCCGTCCACTGGTGCACGATCAGCACGCCGGGACGCTTGCCCTTGATCGCGTCGTCGTAGGCGAGAAAGCCCTGCAGCGTGACTTTGGCGTCGAGGTGGTCCTTGTATTCGACGTCTTTGGCGACGATTTCGGCGCGGGCAAGCGAGGAAATCAACAGGAGAGCGATGGTGGCGAATCTCATTGTTCGCGTATTCTCCACGAATCATGAAAGCAGTGGTTATCGGAGCTCGCAGGGCGCGCCAGGGAATTGGTGCGTTCGTGGGGCAGGCGCTGCTGGATGCCGGCTGCGAATTGGTGGGCGTCGTGGGCACATCGCCCGAAACCGTGCGCGAGCCCGCAGAGGCCTTTGCCACGCGCGGCTATCTCGACCTCGCCGACGCACTAAAAACCGAACGCCCCGACTTCGTCGCGATCTGCTCGCCCATCGAGTTTCACCGCGAACATCTGGAACTCGTCGCGGACGCGGGCTGCCACTGCCTCTGCGACAAGCCGCTCTGGTGGGACGAATCCGCGTCGGTCGATGGACTCGTCGATCGCTTCGACGCGCACGGCAAGCACCTCGCGCTGCTCACCCAGTGGCCGCACGCGCTGCCCGCCTACTATCGCCTGCATCCGGACATGGTCGGCGAAGAGGTCTATCGCTTCCGCATGGACCTAGGCCCGGCCAGCACCGGCACGCAGATGGTGCTCGACTCGGTCTCGCATCCGCTCAGCATGCTGGAGCGGATCGCAGGCCCCGCGCCGGTGACGGAGGCGTTCGGAGGCGCCGCCGGCAGCACCACGCGAATCGACTTCGCCTATGGCGAAGTTCACGTCGAGTTGACGCTCACCACCTCCCCCACGCCCCCGCGCCCCGCCGAATTCGCGATCAACGAGCGCTGGGCGCGGCGCGTCATCGAACCGGAGTACCAACTCTTCCTCGAGGACAAGGGGCGCCGCGTCCCCATGCCGGATCCGATGCCGCTGCGCGTCGCGGAAGTGGTCAAAGCAGCGCGCGAAGGACTGCCGACGGACCGCACGTCGCTGGTGCTCGGCATGGCGAACCTCAAGGTGTTGATGCAGGCGGTTGGGTAGAATCGGCCGCATGAGCGACACTCCCGTTTCGCCGACCGATGGCGCCAAACACATCGAGCTCACGGGCATTCACGACTTTGCCCGCAAGCTGCTGCAGCCGGAGACGCTCGGTCGCGTGAAGGACTACGTGCGCTGGCAATCGGCGCTGCGCCGCGGTGAAACGGCCGAGATCCCGGACTTCGCGCCCGTCTCGATCAATCTCGACATCACGACCGCCTGCAATTTCGCCTGCGACCACTGCGTGGACATGGAGATCCTCAACACGGGCATTCGCTACG
>CBDURV010000709.1:0-1812 GCA_965369495.1 uncultured bacterium | reverse complement strand
GTCGTCGATACGACCGGTTGCGGCGACATCTTCCACGCGGGCCTGTGCGAGGGCCTGCTCGCGGATTGGCCGCTCGAACGCACCTTCGAATTCGCCGCTTGGGCGGCCGCTCAGGTGGCGTCCGCGCTGGGGGGCCGCGCCGGCATCCCCGCTAGCCCCCCGCCCGTGGGATAATGTCCGCCGCGCATGACCGACCCCAACACCAGTCAGCAAACCGACACGATCACGGAAACGAAGCTCGCGCTGCCGTGGCAACTGATCGTGCACAACGATCCGGTCACGCTCATGAGCTACGTGACGATGGTCCTCCAGCGCCTCTTCGGATACGCATTCGAGAAGGCCTACCGGCTCATGATGGAAGTGCACAACGACGGGCGCAGCATCGTCTGGACCGGCGCGCGCGAGCAGGCTGAGATCTACCTCCACAAGCTGCACGCGGCGCAGTTGCTTGCCACCATGGAGTGTGTCGGCGAATGATGGGCCCGCGCCTTGATCGTCTCTCGGATGGCTCGCTGCGATTCACCGAAATCGCGCCCTGGTTCTACAGCGTGCTGCTCGAGGTGCCGGAGCTGCTCGACTCGGACCAACCCGAGGCGGTTTCGCAGCGCCTCTATCCCGAACCCAGCGACGACGAGGAAATCCGCGAGTCCTGGGACAAGTACGTGCGGCCCGATCTCTTCGCGCTGGTCGCCTCCGCGCGCGAAATCGTGCTGAAGGATCTCGGCAACATCGGCCGCATCGAACTGCCGCCGCCGGACGAGCTTGGCGACGACCCGATGGAAGTGCTGGGCGGATTGGCGCTCTGGAGCCTCGAGATTCCCGTGGGCCACGTGCAGGCGTGGATCAGCGCGCTCAACGTTGCCCGTCTGACGCTCTCCACCCGTTTCGACGTCGAGGACGGGGACATGGAAGAGCAGGATGACCAGCAAGATGGCGTCGATGAAGAAGATCCGCCGGAATTCGACATGCGCACGTTCGCCATCACGCGCATTCACCTGCTTGGCTGGATCCAGCAGATGATGATCGAAGAGGAGAACCCGCCCCCGTCCGACGCCGACGCCCCCTGGATGCCGAAGGACGATCCGGAAGACGATCAGGACGGATAGTCGGCGACGCGTTCGTAGGCGGTCGTGTCGGGCGGCCCACCGGCGAAGTCGAAGCGCACGCCCGGTTCGATCAGCGCCGAAGAGACGGTGCCGCGCCAACCCGCGTATTTGCAGACCGCGAAATCGCGCGGCAGGTTCTTGCGGGTATCGGAAAGCACCGGCCGCAGTGCGTCGAGATCGACATCGGCGGCCAAGCCGAACTCCAACTCATCGCTGTCGTGGAAGTTGGAAAGCACGTGGATGCCCGGCGCCAGTTCATCGAAGGCGTGCCCCTCCGGCGTGATGCGACAGACCTCGCCGCGCGCGCCTTGCCCGAGGAAAATTTGGCAAGGGTTGCGGGGCGCCGCGGAGAGTTCACGCTCCAAAAACGCATGCGCCGCCGCCAGGTCCGGGCGGGCGAGTGCGCCGGCCACAAGATGGCCGCGACTGGCGCGCCCCTTCTCCTCCGGCAGGCGCGAGAGGTTTGTAATGGCGGCGATCAACCCGTTGGCGTTGATGCCGATCCAGGTGCCGCCCTCCTCGTCGTCACGCGGCGCCCAGAAGGTCGTTTCCGCCACCCAGCGGCGCGGCGGCGAAAACGGGCGCGCATAGGCCTCGTCGCGGTTAGCGCCGATGAGCGGGCGCTCGCCGACGCGGCAGATCAGGACGCACATGAAAAGAGCCGCTGGATGTCCGCCAGCGAGTAGGGCTTGGCCAGGTAGACGGC
>CBDURV010000708.1:0-1815 GCA_965369495.1 uncultured bacterium | reverse complement strand
CGCACGTGTTCAACGGCAAGGCGCCCGGCGTGGACTCCATGTTCTGGGACAGCCGCGTCAGCATCGACAAGACCAACGGTGCGCTTGCGACACCGGAACCCGGTCTTAATGGAACCACTCCGGCGCTGCCGCATGCCGCCCAACTCACGAGCGCGCTGGCGGCGCAGGCGATGTTCCCCGTCACCTCCGACGCGGAGATGATGGGCCAGCCGGGCACCAACGAAGTTGCCGACGCGGCGGACAGCGCGGGCATCTGGGCCGCCTTGATGGTGCGCCTCGGCGAAATCCAGGAGTACCGCGATCTCTTCCGAGCCGCCTATCCGACCGTGGCCGACTTCGACGATTTCAACTTCGGCCATGCGGCGCGCGCCATCGCCGCGTTCGAGGCGGACCGCTGGGGCGCTCTCGACACGCCGTTCGACAACTATCTCGCGGGCGACGACAGCGCGCTCTCCGACCAGGAAAAGAACGGCGCCCTCGTCTTCTACGGCAAGGCCAAGTGCGGCGAATGCCACAGCGGCTCGCTGCTCTCCGATTTCGAGCACTACGCCCTAGCCACGCCGCAGGTGGGCCCCGGCAAGAATGCACCGTTCGAGGATCTGGGCCTCGCGCTTGAAACCGGCGACGCGGCGGACAACTACAAGTTCCGCACGCCGCGCCTGCGCAACGTCGCGCTGACCGGTCCGTGGATGCATGACGGCTGTTTCACGAGCCTCGAGACCGCGGTGCGCCACCACCTCGACTGCACCAGCAGCCTGCTCGGCTACGACGGCAGCGAGTTGCCGATGCTCTTCCGTCCGACCGTCGATGTCGATCCGACCCGCAACGCCGATCGCATCGCGGCGCTGCCGGACGACATGGCGGCGCCGATCGGCCTCACGGAACAGGAGTTCGACGACCTGATGGCCTTCATGTACGCGCTGACGGACCCCCGGTCGATCAATCTGATCGCCGATGTCCCGGACAGCGTGCCGAGCGGCCTGCCGGTCAGCGACTGATCCGTCCGGGAACGGGAGGTCGGAAGCGTGAGTCGCATCCGATCTCCCGTATCCTCGCGCGGAATGCCGCCCTACATCTTCCAGATCGAAGACCTCCGCAAGACCGTCGATAACGGCAAGGAGGTGATCAAACGCGTCAATCTCTCCTTCTTCGACGGGGCGAAGATCGGCGTCATCGGCTCGAACGGCGCCGGCAAATCAACGCTGCTGCGCATCATGGCGGGCGTTGATAAGGAGTTCGAGGGAACCGCGCGGCCCGCATCCGGAACCCGCATCGGATACCTCGCGCAGGAGCCGCAGCTCAACCCCGAAAAGGACGTGCGCGGCAACGTCGAGGAGGGCGTGGCGGAGACGCGCGCGCTGCTCGACAAGTTCGACGCGGTTTCGGAACGGTTCGGCGAAGACCTCACGCCCGACGAGATGGAGAAGCTGATCGAACAGCAGGGGAACCTGCAGGAACAGATCGACGCCGCCGACGCGTGGGACCTCGACCGCAAGGTGGACATCGCGATGGACGCCCTGCGCGTCCCCCCGGGTGACGGCGACGTCGCCACGCTCTCCGGCGGCGAATGCCGGCGCGTCGCGCTCTGCCGGCTGCTGCTTTCGCAGCCCGACATGCTGCTGCTCGACGAGCCTACCAACCACCTCGACACCGAATCGGTGGCGTGGCTCGAGCGCCATCTGGCCGAATACCCGGGCACCGTCATCGCGATCACCCACGACCGCTACTTCCTCGACAACGTCGCCGAGTGGATTTTGGAAATGGACCGCGGCCTCGGCATCCCGTGGCACGGCAACTACTCGAGCTGGCTCGAGC
>CBDURV010000707.1:0-1819 GCA_965369495.1 uncultured bacterium | reverse complement strand
CCGCACGGCTCACCGGAACGGTCACGTTGCGATCGATGATGGGCTGGTAGTAGCCCGGCCGATAGTTGTTTGCGCCGAGCTCCTTGGCGATCTCGGTGCCGAGCGTGTGGGGGCAGACATCGGTCAGGATCACGTCGCGCACCGCTTCGTTGCGCTCGCACGCGGCGGCCTGCACCGCGGCGCCGAGAGCGACGGCACGATCGGGATCGATGGCGCGACTGAACCGGTTGCCGATCGCCTCCCCGAACACGTTGGCCAAAAACGGCATGCGGGTCGCCCCGCCCACCAGCAGGCACTCGTCCAGGTCGGCCGCCTCGACCCGCGCATCGCGCAGGCAGCGCTGAACGATCGGCCGCAGGCGCGCCGAGAAAGTGCGCCCCGCGCGCTCGAGATCCTCGCGCGTCACGGGCTCGTCGGCTCCCGCCAACTCGAACGCGGGCTGCGCCGCCAGCGCGCGCTTGGCCACCTCGACCTGCGCGCGCAGCCGCGCACGGGCGGGGGGATCGAGCTTGGCCCCGCTGCGCTCGATGACGAGTTCGAGCAACGCATCGGTGTAGTCCTCACCGCCCAGCGCGCTGTCGCCGCACGAGGCGAGCACCTCCACGACGCCGTCGAAGACCTCCAGCACCGTGACGTCGAAGGTTCCGCCGCCGAGATCGAGCACCATCAGTTGCGATTCGCGCTCGGCGTGTCTGTACCCGAACGCCAAGGCGGCCGCAGTGGGCTCGTTGATGATGCGCGCGACCTTGAGCCCGGCGATTTTCGCGGCCGTAATGGTGGCCTGGCGCTGCGTGTCGTGGAAATAGGCGGGGACGCTTACGACGGCTTCGCGGACCGCTGCACCCATGTGCGTTTCCGCGATGCGTTTCATTTCCCGCAATACCGCAGCGGAGCACTCAGTCGGCGTCCACTCGCGTTCGCCGAACCGGTAGCGGACGTCCGTTCCCATGTCGCGCTTGAAAAATGCGCACCCCGCCTTCGGGTCGGTCACCAACCGATCCTTGGCGGCCCGTCCAACCAGCGTCGCCCCATCCTCGGCAATCGCGATCGCCGACGGCGTGAGGTGTTCCCCCAGTTCGTTGGGGAGCGTGATCGGCTGTCCGTCACGCAGCAGCGCGACGAGCGAGTTGGTCGTTCCGAGGTCAATCCCGACAATCATGGACACAGCGGAGTGGCCGGAGTCCCATCCGGATCGCACTCTCCCCCGCCCGATAAGCTACCAGTTTGCGGTCAAGTTAGCCGCCCTCGGGAAGCGCCTCTAGTTCCTCGGCGGCCTTTTCGGCCCACTTGGTGCCCTTGCCGCGGCGGACGCACTCGGCGAACTTCTTGCGCGCCCTTTCGAGCCTCGCGTTCTTCTTGTAGCGCATGGCCGTCTCGTAGAGGTCGCGCGCCTTGAGGACCTTCTTGACCTCCTTGTCCCTCAGCAGCGTTTTTTTGCGCGTGGCGGCGCGTAGCGCGGAGGGCAGGCCCTTGTAGGTGCTCTCGATTTTCTCGAGTGCGTCGAGCGCGTCTTCCCAGAGGAACTGTTTGATCTGTGCTTCCGCCGCGGCGATTTGCTGGCGACCCTGCGCGTCGATCTCGTCGAGGCGCCCCTGCGCAATTTTCACGTCCGCCAGCTTCTTGGGCAGCGCGGCGACCGGGAGCAGCAGCTTGATCTCGAGCTGCAGGTTCTTGCGCGCGCGCGCCGTCTTGGCGTCGAGCAGGTTCTTCTTGAGCTTCTCGTACTGCTTTTCGGTGATGCCCTTGCCGTGCTTGAGCAGCGCCTTTTTCATGCGCGCGATGACGGTCGAAACCGGCACCGCGTTGAAGCCGCCCTTCC
>CBDURV010000706.1:0-1836 GCA_965369495.1 uncultured bacterium | reverse complement strand
GAGGATCCCGGCTTCCTCGGGGAAAAAACTACCCACCTGAACTGTCGGAGAGCCAAAAGAATGCGCCCGCCGACCGGAATCCGGCGGCGGGCGCACATGGCGACCCCTACGGGATTCGAACCCGTGTCGCGGCCTTGAAAGGGCCGTGTCCTAGGCCAACTAGACGAAGGGGTCGTTTAGCAAGTACGGCCAGCCGCGATGGGCGGGATTCTACTATGTAGGCTCGGACGTGGCTCGTTTCAGAATGAACACGCCGATGAGCACCGCCAGGCCGACCCCCACGACGATCCACGTGAGCGTCGATTCCGCCTGATCCACGCCCGCGTTGTCGATCTTGCCGATCGCGCGCTTGACCCACTTCTCCCACTCGAGGCCGACGCGCTGCTGGTCCACGACAAAGACGGTTCCGATCTGGTCGGGACGGCGAACGTGCGGCGGAACCGCGACGCCGGGGCGAACGGGAATCTGAGCCGTGGCCGACTTGGCGAGGCGCGCCTCGATTTCCGGGCGCAGCAGCCAGTCGAGCAGCTTCTTGCCCGCCTCGGGGTGCGGCGCGCCCTTGATCAGCATGAGCGTGTTGGGGATGTACATCACGCCTACTTCGCCCTCGCCCTTGTCCGGATAGACGCACTGCACCGGCAGCCCCTTGAGTTGGGCCACGCGGAAGTCGTCGGTATCGGTCCAGCCGAACGCGTAGAGCCCCGCGGAGACGTCCCGCATGACGTGCGCGTTGCCGGTGCGCCAGACGACCTCGTTGGCGATCAGCTTGTCGAAGTACTCGTCCGCCTTGGCTTCGCCGAGGAGCACATAGAGAGCCGAGGCGTGGGCGGCGGTCGTGCCCGTCTCGGGCCGTGCCATCGCGACCTGCCCCTTCCAACGCGAGTCGCACAGATCCCACATCGAGCGCGGCATTTCGTCCGGCTTGACCATCTCCGTGTTGACGATGAGCACGCGGGCGCGCGCCGCGAAGCCGGTCCAGTAGCCTTCGGCATCCTTGAACGCCGCGGGGATGTCGGCCGCCGAGGGCGAAACGTAGGGCTGCAGCACGCCGCGCTGCTTGAGGCGGATGGTCTGCGAGAGTTCGTTGTTCCAATAGACGTCCGCGACCGGCTTGTCCTTCTGCTGCAGGAGTTTGCTGACAAGCCCGACCGTCTTGTTCGCCTCGGTGTCGTAGACCGCATCGACGCGGATGCCGGTCTCCTTCTCGAAGTCCGCCAACACCCGCTCGGAGTGCTCCTGATCGAGCGAAACATAGACGCTGACGGATTCCTCCGCCGCCAAAGGCACGACCATCACGACGAGCGCGATAAGGGTAGAAAAGGAAATGGAACCGTTACGCATTGGTGACACCACTGTATCGCTCTCGATACACCTTTATCTATTTTTGAAGTCGGCCGCGGCGATGCCGAGTTGGCGCAACTTCTTGTGCAGATTGGGGCGACTGATGCGAGCCAGCAACGCAGCCTTGGTCACGTTGCCGCCCGTTTGGCGCAACAGATCGGCGAGGAACTGCTTCTCCCAGTCGCGACGCGCGGAGGCGAGTCCCTCGGGCGCGACCGGCTCCTGCGGCATCTTGTTGACCAGGAAGCGCAGTTTGCGATTCTCGCGCTCCACGCTCCGGCGCTGGAGGCCGCGCTCCACCGTGACCAGCAGTTCCTTGAGCTCGAAAGGCTTGGCCAGATAGTCGAAAGCGCCCAGATGCAGGGCATCGATGGCGTTGTCGACACTGCTGTGGGCGGTCATCAGAATGACCACCGCCTCGCCGTCCATCTCGCGCACGGCGGCGAGCACGCCAAGGCCGTCCACCTCCGGCATGACGAGATCGGTGAGTACCAC
>CBDURV010000705.1:0-1856 GCA_965369495.1 uncultured bacterium | reverse complement strand
CTGCCCTATCTTGAAACCGCGCTCGATCACGTGCGCGCGCGCTACATGCACGAGGTCGCCCTCGATCTGATCGACCGCGCGCTGGAGCTGGACGAGCTTGCCGAGGCGGAGCGGATGGAGTTGATCTTCCAGCGCATCGACCTGCTCTTCTATCTCCGCCGCCGGGATGCGGAGCGGACCGCCATCACCGACGCGACGCAACTGGCGGAAAAACTGGGCGATCCCGCGCTGCGAGCGCGCGCGTGGGCGGTGTTGGGCCGCTGGCTCCAGGTCGTGGGCCGCGAACCGGAGGCGCTCGATGCGATTCAGCGCGCGGCGGAGTTGGCGGAACTGAGCGGCGACCGCGGGCTGCTCGCGAACATCGTGACCACGATCGGCGCGGCGCTGGGACGCATGCGGCGCAGCGAGGAGGCGGTCGAAGAGCACCGCCGCGCCTACCGCATCGCCCGCGAGATCGGGGACAAGGAGATCGAACGCACCGTTGCGCACCAACTCGGCAACGTGCTGCGCATGCTCAACCGCTACGACGAGGCGGCCGAAATGTACGAGCATGTGATCGATCTGGCGCAGGAACTGTCCGGAGACGACTACGACCGCAATATCCACGGGTCGCTCGGCGTGTTGCGCAGCTACCAGGGCCGATGGGAGGATGCCGAAAGCGAGTTGCGCGAGCACATCGAGTTCGCACGCCGCTTCGGCCTGCGCCGCCGCGAGGCGTCGGGCACGGGCAATCTCGGCATCTGCCTCACCGACGCGGGCCGAATCGGCGAGGCGCGCGCCCTGCTCGACCGCTACCAACTGCTCTGCGACGAACAGGGATATCTCCGCTCGGAGGCGGTCGCTGCCGTGTCACGCGCGCACTTGGAGTTTCTCTCGGGGCATCTTCCGATTGCGCGCGATTTGGCCGAGGATGGGCGACGCCGCGCCCTCGCCGCGCACGCTCCGCAGCTGGTGGCGCAAGCGCTCAACCTGCTGGGCAAGCTCGCCCTCGCGGCGGGCGACAGCGAGGATGCCGCATCCCGGTTCGCGGCTGCCGCCGACGCCTATCGCGTCATGGGCGATCTCGACCGCACGGCGTACTCGCTCATCGACGGCGCCGCCGCGGAGGAGTCGCGCGGAGATTCCGCACGCGCGCGCGCGCTGCTGGACGAAGCGGTCACGATTGGCGAGACGCTCGCCACCACGCCCCGGCTTCTGCTCGCACTCGCACGACGCGCTCGGCTGACCGGGGAAGCCGCCGACCTTGCGCGGGCGCGCGCGCTCTGGGAAACGGACGGCGCGCTGCTGACGATGTACGACCGCATCGAGACCGAGTGGCTGCTCCACGACGCCTCGGGTGACCGGCTGCTGCTCGACGCCGCGCGCAGGCACCTGGGCGAGTTGATCGAATCGGCCGCGCCCGAAGACGCGGCCGAAATGCTCAAGAACCTGCCGCTCTTCGCCGCGGTCACGCGCGGAACGGAGCGCTGAACGGACCATGCCCAATACGCTCGGTCATTTCGGGGTCCAAGGGCTCGTCTCGCGCAAGGCGTTTCCCGGCATCGATGTTCGTTGGGTGCTGCTCGGCTGCGTGTTGCCCGATGTCGCGTGGATCATCTACCGCATGACCCGGACGCTGGCGCTGGCCGGTATGGAGGGGTTCGAACTGTTCTGGCCCGAGTCGTGGATCTCCCACCTGCTCACACTGACCGGCGTGGGGTTCATCGCGTGGTCGTGGCGCCGCGGGCTGTGGGCGCCGCTCCCGCTCGCATGGCGCCGGTGGCCGATCGCTCTCCTGCTTTTCGCCGTCTACCTGGCCCGCATAATTCACGAGGCACGGTTTCTGGCCGGACCAGATCGCCGCAGAGTCTCCGGCA
>CBDURV010000704.1:0-1867 GCA_965369495.1 uncultured bacterium | reverse complement strand
TTGCGGAATAAGGCGCATCCATGAAACAAGCTCTCACCGTTCTTCTCGTGTTCGCGGTTGGCGCCGGCGCGGGCGCACTTGTCCTTGATGCCCTCGGTGGCGGAAGCGATGGACGCCAGGCTCGTCAGACCGAAACGACGACCCACGACGTCACGACCCTGCGGCTGACAAACGCCGACAACCTGGCGCGCATCGCGGAGCTTGAGGCGTTGCTGAAAGCGGCCCTCGCCAAGCTGTCTCTAGCGACGACGCCGGAGGAGACCCTTTGGCCAAACGATTCGGTCGAGGCGGTCGAGCGCCTGCTGCAGGACGCCTACCAGGACAACAACGTCGACTGGCTGATGGAGGTCATCGAGCGCCTGTTGCTGATGGGCGAAAAGGGCTATCCGATGCTGCGGCGACTGATCGAGGACATCGCCTTCAAGGGCAAGTTCCTGCCGACGTCCGCCGACTTCCGCATGGACCAGATCTACACCATGGGGAAGATCTTCACCAAGCACGAGAAGCCCTTTATCGGCTTCCTCAACTACCTGCTGGTGGATAACCGCACGCTGCCGATTTTCAAGCAGGGCGCGATGATGGGCGCGGCGTTCTACGTCGGGTCCAAGGCGCCGGGCAGCGACCAGTTACGCGAGACGCTCATTCGCCAGTTCCTCGAGGAGGGCGGCGGCGAGGGCATGGGCATTCCGATGATGCCCAAGCAGATGCAGAGCCGCATGCAGATCTGGGCGATGGCGATGAGCGGCGACAAGGCAGTGATTCCCTCGTTGCAGGACAAGCTCAAGGGCTCCAAGGACAAGAAGGAGCAGGGCGAAATCATCAAGGCGCTCGCCTATCTGGGCGACGAGAGCGCCATTCCCACCATCCAGGAGCGGCTCAACTCCTCGACCGGCGATTTCCGTTCGGAGATCGAGGCTCTGGCGCGCATCGACACGCCGGAGTCGCACGAGGTGGCCAGCGACTACCTGCGCGGCATCTCGAACTCGAAGAGCTTCTACCGCCACGCGTCGCGCTACACGCGCAGCGGCGGCGGACTCGCCGGCATCAAGATGATCCAGGAGCGCGTGCAGGCCAACCCGAATGATCCGGACATCTCGAATGCGATCGGTACGTTGCGCGGCTATCCGACCAAGGACAGCCTCGACACGCTCAACATGATCGCGACGAGTTCGCAGGACGAAAAGCTCAAGCAGCGTGCGACGTCCGCCGCCGAGGATGTGCAGCGCAAGCTGGATGGCGAACTGCCCGACTTCTCGCAGATGAAGTGGGGGCCGCGGGGGCGCGGGCGTTAATCTAGGCGTGTGGAGCGCCCCACCCAAGGTCCGTACCTGATCGAGGATGCGATCGAGTTTCCGCCCGTGCATCTGGCGGACGATCACGGACTGCTGGCGATTGGCGGTGATCTCTCGCCCGAGCGGTTGATGGCCGCGTATCGTGCGGGCATCTTCCCGTGGCCCTGGTACGAGGGCATGCCCATGTTCTGGTGGGCGCCCGATCCGCGCTTCGTGCTCTACCCCGACGAGTTGCACGTCGGCCGCTCGCTGCGCACCCGCACACGCACGGCCGGCTACGAGGTGCGCTACGACACCGCGTTCGAGGCGGTCATGCGCGGTTGCTCGGAGGCGCCGCGCGAGGGACAGGACGGGACGTGGATCACCGAGGAGATGATCGCGGGCTATGTGCGCCTTCACGAGCTCGGCCACGCGCACAGTGCCGAGGCGTGGTTCGAGGGGGAGTTGGTCGGTGGCCTGTACGGCGTCGCGATGGGCGGGCTCTTCTGCGGCGAATCGATGTTCGCGCGCCGCTCGGATGCCAGCAAGGTGGCGTTCGTGACGCTGGTGGAGCGGTTGCGGGAGCGCGGATTCCG
>CBDURV010000703.1:0-1868 GCA_965369495.1 uncultured bacterium | reverse complement strand
GGGTGCACACGGAACTGGAAGAGCGCGCGCTGCGCGGCGCAATGGACCGCGCCGCGAGCGCCAAACTCGACATGGTCGCCGGCGAGAAGAAGGCGATCGTCAAGGAGGGACTGAGTGAGTACTTCATGTTCTCGGTCGCCGGCACGGAAACGATCCGCAACGGCTGGTCGAAGCGCATGCAGTCGATCGAGGCGCGCGGCGCTCCGTTCGAGGTGCTCTACCGCATGCGCACGCACCAGTACGGCCCGCGCCCGGTGCGTTTCTTCATCTGGAGCAACAGCGACAAACACAAGCTGGGCGACTCGCCGCTGCCCGATGGCCGCGTGCGTCTCTTCCGCCGAAACAAGAGCGAAGGCATGAGCTTCCTCGGTGAGCAGCGCGTGCGGTACGTGCCCATTAAGGCGAAGATCGAAATCAACCTCGGACCCGACGATCTCGTGACCTACCAGAGTCGCAAGGCGGACACCGAGCGCGTCGCGTTCAGCTTCCGCGTCAGAAACCGCCGCGAGTACGTCGATGGCTGGGACGAGCGGACAAAGTGGATCGATCGGGTCCGCAATGCGCGCGGCAAGCCGATCCGCTTCGAACTGCAGCGCATCTGGCCCGGCGACATCGAATTCCGCTCGGAAGTCGAAACGACACTCTTCGACTACCGCACCACCAAGGCGACCTTCCGCGTCTCGCAACGCGCCTACGTCGATTATCCCGCCGAGATCACCCAGCACCACGGCCGCAACAGCAAGCAGAACAGCGTGAAACTGCGCTAGCAGCGATACACTGCCGCGATGCGCATTTCCCTGATCGTCTTCGTGGTCGCTGCGTTCGGTTGCAGCAAGGCCGAGCAGACCCAAAACGTCCAGGAGGGCGTCGCCTATGGCGATGCGCTCATCGCCACCGAGACACTGGCCATCGCGGACGTGCTGGCACGCGGCGAGGAACTCGAAGGCAAGCGCGTTCGCATCGAGGGCCTCGTGACCGACGTCTGCGCCAAGCGCGGCTGCTGGTTCCAGATGGCGGGCGAGGGCGAAGGCGAGCAGATCACCTTCAAGGTGGTGGACGGCGTGATGGTCTTCCCGATGTCCATGAAGGGCAAGTACGCGGTCGCCGAAGGCACGGTCCAGATCCTCCGACCCGACCTGGAAGCGTCGCGCAAGATGATGGAGCATCGCGCCAAGGACTCGGGCAAGGAGTTCGACCCCGAGTCGATCACCGAGCCGCTGACGATCGTCCGCCTGGCCGGCATCGGCGCCGTCGCGCGCGACAGCCAGTAGAGCAACCAGTGAAGCTGCGCCAGCTTGTCCGCGTCGTGCACCGCGACGTCGGCTACTTCTGCGTCGGGTTGACGATCTTCTTCTGCGTCAGCGGCGTCGCCGTCAACCACATCGACGACTGGAATCCCAACTACGACATCTCCACCGAGGAGTTCGAAGTCGGGCCGCTGCTGGGCACCAGCCTCGACCAACTCGAAAGCCAACTCGTCGCGCGCCTCGAGATCGACCCGGACGACGTCGCCGGTCGCCATCGGCCGCAGCGCGGCGTGTTCACGCTGTTTCTGCCCAATGGCGGCGAGGCGACCGTCGCCACCGCAACCGGCGTCGGCACGCTGCGCCGCGTTGAAACGCGCACCTTCATCTTCGAGTCCAACGTCCTGCATCTCAACCACATCAAGGGAGTCTGGACCTACGTCTCGGACGCCTTCGCGGTGATGCTGCTGCTGCTCGCGATTACCGGGCTGTTCATCCTCAAGGGCAAGCAGGGCCTCGGCGGCCGCGGCAAGTGGTTCACGACGGCGGGACTGCTCCTGCCGATCGGCTTCATCGTCTACTACTACGTCGCGCGCACGTAACTTCCGAGTAGGATCGGCGCCA
>CBDURV010000702.1:0-1876 GCA_965369495.1 uncultured bacterium | reverse complement strand
CGATCATCGCGCCGACCTGGATTTCGCTCGTGCCCTCGTAGATGTTGGCGATGCGGCCGTCGCGGAAATGGCGCTCGACCGGGTACTCGCTCGTGTAGCCGTACCCGCCGTGCACCTGGATCGCGCGTGACGTCACGCGATTGACCATCTCGCACGCGTAGTACTTCGAGAGCGGCGTCATCAGGTCGGCGATGCGCTCGTAGCGTTCCGCGTCGCCGCTGGCAGTTCCGCCGGTACGCTGCAGGCCGCGTTGCCGGTCGACGATCGCCGCCGTCGTGTAGACGATGGCGCGCGACGCCTCGATCTCGAGCGCGTTTTCGAAAAGCATCGTCCGGACGGCCGCGAAGCCGTCGATGCTGCGACCGAACTGCCTGCGCTCCGAGGCGTAGCCGGCCGCCTCCGTCTGCGCCGCCTGCGCGATGCCGATCGCCTGCGCCGCCACCTCGAGCCGCACGTTGTGCAGCAGGCCGAGCGTGACCTTGTAGAGCCCTTCGCCGCGCTTGCCGAGCAGGCGACCGCGCGCCCCGTCGTAGTTGACGACCGCGGTGGCGGAACCGTGGATGCCGAGCTTCTGCTCCAGCTTGGGGACCTCGACGCCGCCGCCGTCCGCGTCTCGTTCGACGATCAGCAGGCTCAATCCGTCTCCGCCCTGCGACTCCTCGGTGCGACAGAGCACGAGGTGCAACTCGGCGCCGCCGTTGGTGATGAAGCACTTCGGCCCGTTGATCGTCCACCAGCCGTCGGCGCCCTCCTCGGCACGGCACCGCGCGCTGCCAAGGGCGCTGCCCGCGTCCGGCTCCGTGAGCGACATGCAGGCGGTAATCTCACCGCTCGCAAGCCGCGGAAGGAACTGCTCCTGCTGCTCGCGCGAACCGAACCGATGAATCGTCTCGGCACAGCCCTGCAGCGCGAAGAGCGTCATGAGCGAGGCGTCGGCGCGGCTGACCAGTTCGACGGCGGCGGTGTAGGCGGTCATGGGAAGGTTCAACCCGCCGAATTCGCGCGGCAGCGTGAACCCCATCAGACCCGCCTCGCTCAGCATCGCCAGCGCCTCGCGCATCGGTTCCGGATAGACGACCTCGCCGTCCACGAGGCGCGCCCCCTCGCGATCGACCTCGGCGGCGTGCGGGGCAATCGAGTCGGCGGCCATCTCGCCGACCAACTCGAGCACCATCCCGATCATCTCGGTCGCCTCCTCCAAGCTGCCGGGAGCCATTTCGTGAGGGTCGCTGAAGTCCTGCTCCAGAGCGGGCAGAATCGCGTCCCACGAGGTCGCGTCGATGCGAAGACGGAGAGCGGGGGAGTCTCGATAGAAGTTTGCCACCGATCGACATTGTAGAAGCCGCCCCCGATCAATCACACCTATCACCGAGGGATACCGCCCCCGTCCTCGATCAATCCCAGATGTCATCCCTGACGGGGGCGGCACGTAGAATCGGCGCCGCCAGCGGATGGATCATTCTGCGGCGAACAACCGATGGAGAACGCATCCGTGCCCGAAGGCTTCGTCGAATTCCCTTTCGAGGGAAAGCACTTCCGGTTTCGCGCCGGCGCTCAAAAGGACCACCTGCTCAGCATCATGCGGGCGGAGCAGTCGTTCTACGAGCTGGACGTGCTGGAGCGAATCCGGAATCGACGCACATGGGACTCCACGGGTAGTCTCGCGATTGATGCTGGGGCATACATCGGAACCCACTCCACCTTCTTCGCATCGGTCTGCGAATGCGAACGCGTCATTTCATTCGAGGCGAATCCCGAGAGCTTCCGGTTCCTCCAGAAAAACCTGCACTCCAACGACCTTGCGGACCGCGTCACTCCACACAACAAGGCTCTGGGCGCCCAGCCGGGCCACGCCTCGCTCGCCGAGACCGATGTG
>CBDURV010000701.1:0-1884 GCA_965369495.1 uncultured bacterium | reverse complement strand
GCCGCAGCTACTCGATGTTCGTGATGCTGGTCAACTTCATCCGCGAAAAGCAGGCAATCGACCTCAAGCTGCGCTAAGCGCGGCACGCACGGTGCTTAGCGCTTGCGCGTCTTGAGTCGCGGTATCGCACGAGCCCGGGGAACCTCCGACGTCTTTCCCTTGGCTTTAGGCACCTCGATTAGCCACGTGCCTACCTGCATCTTCCCGGACGGCTTGGTGCGCGACGCGCGCGTGTCCCATGCGACGCCGTACTCGTAGCGCGTCGGCAGCGACTCGGCGTGGCGCGTGAACGCGACCTGCTTGCCTCGTTCGGCCACGATCACGCGCCCCTTGCGCGTCTTCATCGTGACCGGTTTGCCGGCCGCATCGGCGCAGCCCCGCAGGATGAAGCTCTTGCCCATGATGGCGTCGCCGCGCTTGAGGCTCTTGAGCGTGCCGTAGGTAAGCGTCGAGCGGATCGTCAGGTTGCCGCCGCTCATCTTTTCGAACTGGCTGTAGTGGCTATCGGCCTGGATCGCGCGGCCCTTCGCTTCGACGCGGTAGTACTCGACGATGTCGAGATGCGCGCGCGTCACGTTGCCCTTCGCGTCGAACACGGTGCCGCGCACTTCCAACTCCTGACGGATCCAATGCAGCGCCTCGCCCGGCTTGGCGGTGAAACGGAAGGTGCGCTGGAACCCGCCGCCCCCGCGCGACTGCGGGATGATCTCCCCCTTGGTCGCGGCGACCATGATTCGCACCTTTGCCGCCGGCTCCGCGGCCGCGGACGCCGCGATTACCGCGCACAACACACAAGACCGACCTGCCATCTCATCTATCAACGCACCCTCCCCCGCGATTTCAACAAGGTGAGCTTATCGACGCGGCAAGAACGGCGCACCCTGTCCGCCTCCCGGCCGCGGTGCAGATGCGGCGACGCCTCGATGCTGGCGACGGACGGCTGGACCGACACCGTCGTGCGCGTGGATTACCGACATGAAAATCCGGATCGGATAACGTTGTCACTCTGATGAAGGTGCTCCTGGCTCTGCTGCTGCTCGTGACCTGCGCTCACGCGGATTACGCGGAGACGGAGCATCGACTCAAGCAGGCGGGCGTCGACAAGGCACTGCGCAAGCGGATCCACACCGCCATCGACAAGGCGGTGGCCTACCTGCTCGCGAAGCAGCGCAAGGACGGCTCGTGGTCGTCGCAGCGCTCTTCGCAGTGGAAGCTCTGGCATCCGAGGGAAGCCGAGACCGTCTTCGCATCGTTGGCCCTGCGGCACGCGGGGACGCGCGCCGCCAAGCAGGGAGTGCGCCGCGGCTTGGAAGCGCTGGTTCCCCCCAAGAGCCTCGGCCGCAAGAACCTTTACCGGCATCTCTACATCGCGGGGCCGATGAACATGCTGCTGATGGCCGACCGCAGCCATCCCAAGGTCGCCCTCGGCATCACCGAAGCGATCGAGAAGGGCCAGGACAAGCTCACGGGCTGGTGGGGCTATCGGACATTCACGCTGCTCGGGCGCGAGGACGCGCTAGTCGGGCGCGATCTCACCAATCTCTCCACCACCCAATTCGCGGCGCTGGGCATGTGGGCGGGCGGACGCGTCCGCGGTCACGCCCATGTCGGGGTTTGGACCAAGCACCTCGAAAGCCTGATCGTGACGCAGAGCACGTCCGGTTCGTGGTCCTACTCACCCCAGACAAACTCGCGTCCATACGCATGCGGCACCTTCATGGGCACGGCCAACCTGCTGCTCGCGCTGCAGGGTGTCGGACGCGCGCTGCAACTGCAGCCCAAACTCGCGGCCAAGGCCGCCGATGCGAAGAAGCGCGCGATCGAAGCGCTCCATCGGGACGGCGCGGCGTTCATTCGCGCGGTCCAGGGATTGCCGACGGGCGG
>CBDURV010000700.1:0-1901 GCA_965369495.1 uncultured bacterium | reverse complement strand
GAACGATGAAGAGCTCGGCGATCTGGTCCGTCCAGAAACCGCGCCTCGTGAATTATGCAGGCTAGGCACAATGGAGGGTTCGCATGAAGGAACTCGCCCAAGAACTTCTCAAGCAGGCGCTCGGCCCCGACGCCCAGTTCCGCGACGGCCAACTCGAAGCGATCGAGTCCGTCGTGGAGCGCAAGGAGCGTCTGCTGCTTGTCCAACGCACCGGTTGGGGCAAGAGCGTCGTCTACTTCCTCGCCACGCGCATGCTGCGTGACCAAGGCCACGGCCCCGCGCTGCTGATTAGTCCGCTGCTTTCGCTTATGCGCGACCAGGAACGCTTTGCCGAACGGCTCGGCGTGCGTGCCGCGCGCTTCGACTCGTCCAACATGGAGGAGTGGGCGGAGGTGAGCGATCAGATCGCGTCGGGCAAGATCGACCTGCTGCTGATTTCCCCCGAACGGCTCGCCAACTCGTCGTTTCGCGAGGAGGTACAGCCGCTGCTCGATCCCGGCATCGGTCTGTTCATCATCGACGAGGCGCACTGTATTTCGGATTGGGGCCACGACTTCCGCCCCGACTATCGCCGCATTCGCAGCATGTTGGCCGGCCTTCCGCGCGGCGTACCGGTGCTCGCCACCACCGCCACCGCCAACTCGCGCGTGGTCGAGGACATCGCAGAGCAAATGGGCCAGTCCTTCCGCACGCAGCGTGGCGAACTCGCCCGCGCGTCGCTGCGACTGCAGGCGATCCCGCTGCGCGACCAGGCCGAACGGCTCGCCTGGCTGGCGCGCGAAGTGCCGCAACTTGAAGGCAGCGGCATTATCTACTGCATTACCAAGCGCGACTGCGAACGGGTGGCGGGCTGGCTGCGCCAACACGGCGTCGAAGCGCGCGCGTACCACGCCGGGCGCGAGGACCGCGAGCAACTGGAAGACGACCTTCGCGACAACCGCGTCAAGGCGCTCGTCTCGACCGTCGCGCTCGGCATGGGATTCGATAAGCCGGACCTGCGCTTCGTAATCCACTTCCAGCGGCCCGGGTCGCCGGTCGCCTACTACCAGCAGGTCGGCCGCGCCGGGCGAGGCGTGCCCGAGGCGAAGGCGGTGCTTCTGGCCGGTGTCGAGGACGAGGAGATCCACGCCTACTTCATTCGCACGGCGTTTCCCGACAGCGCGGATTTCGATGCGGTGCTGGGCGCGATCGAAGGCTCCGAGGAGGGGCTGCGGCTGGGCGAACTGCGCTCCGCGGTCAATATTCCGGTGATGCGCCTCGGCAAGGTGATGAAGCTGCTGCTCGTGGACGGCGCCATCGAGAAGCGACGCAACGTCTACGTGCGCACGCTGCGCGAATGGGCGCCCGACGAAGCCGCGTGGGAGGCGGTTTCGGCCGCGCGCGTGGCGGAGATGGAGCGCATGCGCGCGTTCCTGACCACCACCGACTGCCTGATGGAGTTCATCGGGCGCGAACTCGACGACCCGCATGCCACCGCCTGCGGCGTGTGCGCCAATTGTGCCGGGCCGTTCATGGACGCCAGCGTCGATGAGGACCTCGTGCGTCAGGCCGCCGACTTCCTGCACCACACCGAACTGCCGATCGAACCGCGCAAGATGTGGCCGCCCATGTCGGGGCGCGCCGTCGGCGGCCGCATCGCGGAGGCGGAGCGCGCACAGGATGGCCGCGCGATGTCGATTTTCCGTGAGGCGGGCATCGGCAAACAGGTCGCGCGCAGCAAGCAGGAGGGCGGTCCGTTTTCCGATGATCTCGTGTCGGCGGCGGTCGATCTCATCAAGCGCTGGAATCCGCAGCCGGCGCCCGCGTGGATCACCTGCATTCCCTCGCACCGCCATCCCGACCTCGTGCCCGACTTCGCGCGCAGTCTTGCCGCGCGGCTGGGTATTCCGTTCGTACCCGTT
>CBDURV010000699.1:0-1904 GCA_965369495.1 uncultured bacterium | reverse complement strand
CCGAGGATGCGGCGCCGAGATCGAAGAGTTAGGAGGAAGGTGTGGCCGGAGGTCACTCCGACGACGCAGCGATGAAGATATCGGCGTCGCAGACCGGCCGCCGAAATCGAGCACTCGCGCTATCCTGTGCTCGCCATGGCCACGCTTGTAGCCAGCAATCTATCTTTCTCCTTCCTCGGCGGTGACCTGCTGCTCGACGGCATCGACATCAAGGTCGAGCCCGGGGCGCGTATCGGCATTATCGGGCGCAACGGGACGGGCAAGTCGACGCTGCTTAACCTGTTCGCGGGGCGGCACGAGCCCAACACGGGCGGCGTTCGGCTGGCGCCGGGCACCTCGATTTCGTTCCAAACGCAGGAGCTCGATGCGCCGGCGGGCCGCACGGTGATGGACGAAATGCAGGCGGTCTTCGCGCACGACAAGCAGCGCGAAGCGCGCCTGCGCGAGTTGGAGGAGTTGATCGCGGCGGACAGCGACCGCGCGCGCTGGCTCAAGGAGTACGACCGGCTCAACCACGAGCAGGAGGCGCGCGGGTTTTTCGATCTCGACCGGCGCATCGAGACGACGCTGCTCAGCCTCGGCCTGGACGAATCGACATGGAATCGCCGCATCGGCGAATTCAGCGGCGGCGAGCGCAACATTATCGGGCTGGCGCGCGTGCTGCTGGCCGAGCCCGACCTGATGCTGCTCGACGAGCCCTCCAACCACCTCGACATGGATGGCGTGGAGTGGTTTATCGAGTTTCTGCGGCGCAGCAAGGCGGCGGTCGTGATGGTTAGCCACAACCGCCACGTGCTCGACGCCGTCTGTCGCGAGATCTGGGAGCTAGAGCGGCGCAAGATCGTTGCGTGGACCGGTAACTACTCCGATTTCCAGCGGCAGAAGGCGGAGGCGTTGGCGCTGCAGGAACGTCAGTTCAAGACGCAGGAGAAGCTCATCCGCCGCATCGAATTCCAGGCGCGGCGGCTGCGCGACATGGCCAAGGCGTACGACGATCCGGGCCAGGCGAAGCGCGCCAAGGCGATGATGCGCCGCGTCGAACAGATGGACAAGGTGGAAAAACCGAAGGCGGACACGCGCAATTTCGCCGCGACGCTTTCCGGCGCGCCGCGCCACGGCCGCATCGCGCTGACCATCAAGGACTTCCATTGCGCGTTCGGCGAGCGCGTCCTGTTCGACGGCGCCAATCTGGAAATCGAGCAGGGCGAGCGCGTCTGCCTCGTGGGGAGCAATGGCAGCGGCAAGTCCACGCTCTTTCGCCGCATTCTCGACGAGGGCGACTGGGAAAATCCCGTGCTGCGGCTCGGCAAGTCGGTGCGCGCCGCAGAGTATCGCCAACTTCACGATGTGCTCGACCCCAAGGCATCGCTGGTTGACTGGACGATGCTCGTCACGGGACTCACGCGCTCGCCGGCCGCGTCGCTGCTGCACCGCTTCATGTTTGCCCGCGACGATCTGGAGCGGCCCATCGGCACGCTGTCGGGCGGCGAGAAGAGCCGCGTGCAGTTGGCGCGGCTGGTGCATGAGAAGGTCAACTTCCTGCTGCTCGACGAGCCGACCAACCATCTCGACATCCCGTCGTGCGAGCAACTCGAAGAAATGCTGGAGGAGTACGAGGGTACGCTGCTCGTGATCAGTCACGACCGGTACTTCCTTGACCGCATCATTCAGCGCGTCGTCGAAGTGCGGGACAAGCAGTTGGTGGATCACCGCCAGACGTTCGCGAAGTGGTACGCGGAGCGAAGCGCGCGCAGGCAGACGGCGCTGGTTAACCGCCGCGCCGCGAAGGGGGAGAAGCTCGACGCGCGCCAGGCTTTCCAGGACCGCAAGGAGAAGGCGCGCGAGCTTCAGCGCCTCAAGAGCCGCATCGCCAAGCTGGAGGAGCGCATCGCGACGCTCGAAGC
>CBDURV010000698.1:0-1922 GCA_965369495.1 uncultured bacterium | reverse complement strand
GCGTCGGCGCCGCTTCGCGAGGCTTGTCCTCGCGCGGTCTCGGTCCGACGATGGAGTTCTCAAACAGACCCTAGGCACAATCATGCAGCGTTCCGCGGCCATTGTTCTCGTTGTTCTATCCAGCTTGATGCTGGGTACGACGCCGTGTTGCCGCATCCACGACTACGCCGGAGTCGCCACGGAACTGGCCGCGGGCAACGATCAGAGTGGCTCCCAGCGAGGAGTGGGCGAATTCGTCTGCCCCTGCTGCAACAAATCCGGTCCGCAGCATGGCGGGCGCACCAGCACGCTCGCCCGCGGTTGTGACAGCCCGACCCTCCACGGCGACTCGGACCGTTCCGAGGCGCAGGTGGATGAGCTTCCGTTGGCGCTGCCGGTTCTCGGTGACGACACGCGGCACGCGCCCGCACACCGCGTGATCGCGGCATGCGCCCGCGCGAACGATGTGCCACGCGCAGCCGCGCTCAACCTTCCGCTGCTCCTGTAGCGATTCGACTTCCGCCCGCCTTGTCCGAGCGGGCACCCCTCTGCATTCGCGGACGCGGTCTGTATCTGGAGTCGAATCAATGCGAAGAAATCTACTGTTATTGGGCGTCTTGATCGCCGGCGGTTGTGTTTCCTACGAGGAACAGCCGGTGGAGTGGGACGATGTTTCCGCCACGGTGGCGCAGCGCAACCCGGGCACTCTCACGTTTTCGGAAGCGCTCGTCTACGCCCGCACGCACAATCCGGAACTCAGGCGTCTGCGCGCCGAGGCCGAAGCTGCCGGGCTGGATGTGCCGCCCGTGTACATCAACCTGCTCGCGAACACGGCGGAGAGCAAGGCGCTCGGCTTCGTGGATCCGATCGCGCTGCTCAAGCTCGGTCCGCGCGGCGCACGTGCGCGCGCGGCGCATGAACGCGAGTTGGCGATGATGGCGGAACTGCGAGCGCGTGATCTTGAGGTCGCTGCCGGTATCGCCGAGGCCTACCTTATCGAGCGCGTGCTGCTGGAAACGGCGACGCCCGCGGTGAATGCCGATCCCGATCTGTTCGCGCGTGCGGGGCTCGCGTCGTCGGCGGATCGCGCGCGCGTCGCATATGCCCGCGAAAAGGAACGTGCCGAGCGCGCCACCGTCGCCGCCATGAGGCAGGAAAACGCGGCGCGCCTCGGCGTGTTGCTGGGGGTCGGTCCCCAGGCACAGATGCAGATAGTGGTGCCGGAGGATCGCGAGTTTCCGCCGTTGCCGCGTGCCGCCGATGTGATGGCGCGGCCCGATCTGGCGGTGGCGCTCGCGCGCTATGCGGTTGCCGACGCCGAGTTTCGTGTGGCCGTCTATGACCAGTACCCGACCTTCGCGCTGGGTCCCGTCTACAACTGGGATCTGCTCCGGTGGGGGCTCTTCCTGCCGGTGCGCATTCCCGTGGGTGCGGCGGGTCCGGCCCGTGCCGCTTCGCTGCGTCGGGATGCGGCGCGCTTGCAGGTCGAGCAGACGCTGGTCGTGGCACAGCAGGACGCGCGCGCGAGTCGTGCGCGCTTCGACTGGACGTCCGCGCAGGACGCCGCGGCGCGCACAGGCGCGGAGGCGGCGGCCTTCGACCTCCAGAGCGCGCTCGTTCATCTGGAGGTGACGCCGGACGCGTTCGGACATCTGGCAAAGGCGGCGCCGGACGCGGTCGATCGCATGGCCAATGCCCGCAAGGCGTCGCTCGTGGCGGCGCGCGCGCGGGTCGCCCTGGCGCGCGCCTACGCGTGGCCGCACTCGGAGGTGGCACGATGAGCAAGGTCGATCTGGATGCGCTGCGTATCGACCGCGAGGCAGCGGCCCCGCGTCCGCCGCGCGGCCCGAAACTACTCATGGCCTCGCTCGTCATCGTGACCGTAAGCGTCGCCGGGACGTTCCTTGTCCCGCTGCTGCGGCCCGAACGGGTCGTGCGAACGG
>CBDURV010000697.1:0-1955 GCA_965369495.1 uncultured bacterium | reverse complement strand
CTAGGAGCGGAACCGCGTACAACTAGCGGCATGATCCGCCGCGTCACGATCGCCATCGCCACGCTTATCGTCGGGTGCACGAGCACTTCCGAAGAGCCGAAGCCCCCGAAGCCCCCCGAAAAAGCGTTCGATCACTTCATCGCACGCACGCGCAACCATGCGTGGCCCAACTCGTATCTGTTGGCACTGACCAGCAAGTACGCCGACGAACTGATGCAGTCGGGCGGGCCCGAGAAACAGACCGCGTTCATAAAGAAGATGCGCGCCATGGGCATGACGCGCATCGACTTCATCGAGCACCGCGACGCCGGGTACGACGTGCAGGCGGCCGTGCTGTCCAACAACAAGGTGATCGTGATCGTCTTCCGCGACCCGGGCGCGAAGATGCTCAGCAGCTTCATCGACAACTGGCTGCTGACCGATGCCAACCTGATGCTCACGCCCGACAACCGCTACGGCATCGGCGCGCGCGTGCACACCGGCCTGCATCGCGTGGTAGAGGGAATGCGACGCGACATCGGTCGGCACGCGCGCAGTCACGGCGCCGGACAGGGCCAATCGCTCTGGTTCACCGGCCACGGGAACGGCGGCGCGCTGGCCACGGTCGGTGCGAGTGCGGCCGCGCGCGCGGGCTTCGCGGTCGCCGGCGTCTCCACCTATGGCGCACCGCGCCCCGGCAACGACGCCTACGCCATCAACTACGCCAAGCTCAGCTTCACCTGTCAGCGCTGGGTGTACGACAACGATCTGCTCGCCACGATCCCCCCCGACATCACGCTGGGCTATCGTCACGCCGGCTCGCTCAACAACATCCGCGCCGACGGGTTCATCCGCGTCAACGACAAGGAGAATCGGGCGGTGGGCGACATCAAGAAGCACAAGATCGAGTTCTACATCGACACCATCGGCCGCGCGCAACCGGATGGCCTGCGCGCCAAGATGGACGCGTACTAGCCGAGTAGAAAGTAGACTGGGCGCCATGGGTTGGCGCAAGCTGCTGGCGCGGCGCGAGGAACGGCGCATCAAGGAAGACCGCGATCTTCCCGCGAGCATGCGTCAGGGGTCGCCGGACAGTGATCGCCTCGGCATGGCATCGCTCGCCCTCGTAGGCGTGCTGGGAATCGGCGCCTTGATCTACTCCGCGTGGACCTCGGGCGATGGTGAACTCACACTGATCCTCGCCGGCATGGTCATCGCCGCCGTTGGAATCGTCGTCGGCATCGCGCGCGCCCAACGCGCCAGCAACGCGAAGACACTGCGCAAGCCGCCGCAGGCCCACACGGTCGAGTGGGAAGAGTAGGCTCTCTCCGGCATGGAAGACGCCCTCACGCAAATCCTCGAAAGCTGGCGGATCAACAATCGCATTAACCTCTTCCTGATCGATCAGATCAGTGAGGAAGGCATGAGCTGCACGCTCTCCAAACGGGGTGGCCGCAACGTCGTGCGCCAATTCGCGCACCTGCACAACAACCGTGTGTGGCAGCTCCAAAAGCGCGCCAAGGATCTCGCCGACGGGCTCCACGAATACGAAACCAAGGAAGAGCCCGAGCCGGAGTTCCTGAAGCAGACGCTCGAGGAGTCGTGCGAGCGAGTCGCCCGTTTTTTCGAGGACTGCGTCGCCGGCGTCCCGAAGCGCAGGCCTCTCAAAGCCGGAGTGATTCCCTTCCTGAGCTACTTCATCGCCCACGAGGCGCACCACCGCGGCAATATCCTGCTCACGCTGAAGCAGTGCGGCCACAACATCGACCAGCCGAGCCGCTATCGCATCTGGGACTGGGACCGAATCTAGTACGACAGCGCTAGATTCCTCTAGAGTCGGCCGGCTGCAGAGCCGCGATCCTGCTTCACGACGGCATCGCAGGGAAGAATGGGACCCAGCTTCGCCGCCGTTCATTGACTCGCGGCTTTTCGCTCGGCCTTGGTCTTTTACGACGAATCTAGCGCTGTAGTACTAG
>CBDURV010000696.1:0-1974 GCA_965369495.1 uncultured bacterium | reverse complement strand
GCATGAAAACGCACTTCGCATCGACGATCGCATCCACGAATGCGTTCGTGCTCTCCTCCGGGACGTTGGCAAGCACGCGGGTCAGGTCGTTCAGGATTCCACTCATTGCGGGGCGGGATTGTAGCGGTTTCGCCGGTTCGAGTTCACTCCGGCGCGATACCCTCTGCGCGTGAGCGAAATCCGCGCAGCAGGCTTCGTTGTTTATCGCCGCCGGGAGTCCGGTATCGAATACCTCTTCCTGCGCGCCACCAAACACGGCGAGTGGGGTCCGCCCAAGGGCCACGTCGACCCGGGCGAGGACGACCTCGCGGCGGCGTGGCGGGAGACGGAGGAGGAGTGCGGTCTCGGCCGCGACGATCTCGTTCGTAACCCGTGGTTTGAGCGCACGCTGTACTACAAGGTGAAGCGGGGGCCGAAGCGCGTCACCTACTGGGCGGCGGAGTGCACGGGCGGCGAGGTGCGTCTCTCGGATGAGCACGACGACGCTGGCTGGGGCGATCTCAAGTTCGTGTCCTCCAACATCAACCACCCCGACCTGGGCGCGCTCTACTCGGAACTCGCCGTGTTCCTGAAGGATCCCGCACTACGCGGCAGCCTCGATCCCGCAGGTGCGCATGGGCTGCTGGAGGTGCTCTGCGACCCCGACACAAGCGTCGTCGCGCACACGGCGCTGGTCGCGCGAATGGCGCGTGAATTGGCGGAGGGGTGGGATGGCATCGACGCGGATTTCGTCGAGGCTTGCGCGTGGGTGCACGACATCGGCCGCGCCGTCGACCACGCACGCCACCCGCTGGAAGGGTTTCGGCTCATGATCAAACTGGGCCATCCCGCCTACGCCCCCATCTGCATTAGCCACTTCACCAAGGGGCGCCCGCGCGAGTCGTTTCCGGCGGACGATGCCTACGCCGATGCCCTTTGGCGCTCGTGCGATCTGACCACGCTGACGCCGGAGGAGCGCATCATCGCACTGGCCGACTTCATGGCGGTGGGCGACACCCGGGGCACCATCGAGCAGCGCCACGCGGATCTCACCGCGCGCTACGGCGCCTCCCCCTTCATCGACGAGAGCCTCGCCATCGCGAGGCAATTGCGCGACGAAATCGAGCTCAGGTCTTAGGCTCTAGTCGTGAACGAATTCCACGAGGCTGTTGCGCGCGCTGCCGAAGCGGCGGGCATTTCATTTGACGACGCGATCGGGAAGGTGGGCGTCCCGCGCGAGCGCGACCGCGCCGACCTCGCACTGCCCTGCTTTCCGTTCGCCAAGGCACTCAAGATGTCGCCGCCGCAGGTGGCCGGCGCCATCGCCGAGGCGTTCGTCGAAAACGACCTGCTGGCCAGCGCGGAGGCGACCGGACCGTTCGTCAACTTCCGCATTCGCCGCGACACCTTCGCGCGCCTGCTGCTCGACTCGATCGGCCCCGACTTCGGAACAGGCGAGGAGGGCGTCGGCAAATCCGTCGTAATCGACTTCGGTTCGCCCAACATCGCCAAGCCGCTGCTCTTCCACCATCTGCGCTCGGCCGTCATCGGCCAGGCACTCGTGCGCCTGCACCGCGCGCGCGGCTACGAGACGATCGGCCTCAATTTCCTCGGCGACGTCGGAACGGCGTTTGGCCGCCTCATCGTCGGTATCGAGGAGTGGGGCGAACCGCAAGACATCGATGCGTTCAAGAAGACCTACGTGGACGCCTCGCGCCGCTGCAAGGAAGACGAGTCGTGGCTGGTGCGCGCGCGCGCCTGGGCCAAGAAACTCGAAGAGGGCGACGCGGAGGCGGTGCGCCATTGGACCCACGCGCGCGAAATGTCGCTGACCGCGTTCGCCACCATCTACGATCGACTCGGCGTCTCGCACGATGTCGTGGACGGCGAACGGATGTACGTGGACGCCGCGCTCAAGGCGGTCGATGAGTACCTCGCAGACGGGCGCGCAATCGAATCGGACGGCGGCGTCGTGATCGAGACGGGCGCGAAGGT
>CBDURV010000695.1:0-1978 GCA_965369495.1 uncultured bacterium | reverse complement strand
CGACTAAAAGAGCGTGTAGATGAACGGCGCTGCGCTCGTGGAGCCGAGCAAGAAAATGACGCCCAACAGCAGGAAGACGACGATGATGGGAATGAGCCACCACTTCTTGTTCTCCTTGAGATAGGCGCTGAACTCGCCGACTAGCGTCTTTCTGGCCATAGCAGTACCACTCCCTAGAACTGGTGCTCGTAGCGCTCGGACTCGACGGCCCCGGCACCTCGATCGACCCAGGTCGAGTTCCCATCCTTGATCGGCTTCATGCCCAGTCTATCCCGCCCCATGATCCTGAAGCAGAGCGAGATGAATCCGAAGAGGATCCAGTAGATGGCGGCGAGCGCGATCGTGCTGATGATGTTGCCCATCACGAAGCCGATCGACATCCAAGCCAGGTAGAACGGCTTGGCGGCCCTGGGCGCGGCCAGCGCCAACATCCAGACGGCCAGCGGAACGAGCGTGAACCAGGGCAGCGGGCCCCAGACGATGCCGTCCCCCGCCTTGGTGGCGGCGAACGAGCCACCGAAAAACCAGATCGCGAGGCCGATGATCGTGAACCCGATAAACAACGTGCGGCCAAAGCTCCGCATCGCCTTGTCGTCAGGGTTCCAGTCGATTCGTACGATGCTCATGCCACTAATCGAGCGGGAACGCCGCCAGATGCTCCTTCGCACCGGGCAGGTCAGGCTGCTCTTCCTTCAGGAAAATCTGCCGCCCCATCACAAGCACATCCATGTGCGTGAACATGAAACAGCGGTAGGCGTCCTCGGGCGTGCAGACAATCGGCTCGCCGCGGACGTTGAAGCTCGTGTTGACCAGAACAGCGCAACCGTGCCGCTCGTCGAAGCGTTGGAGCAGCGAATGCAGCATCGGATTGCGCACGGCATCCACCGTCTGGATGCGCGCCGAATAGTCGACGTGCGTAACGGCGGGGATGTCGCTCTTGGGCACGTTGAGCAGTTCGAGACCGAACTTTCCCGCGTCCGACTTTTCGATCGCGATGCGGCGATCCTCACGCACGGGCGCGACGAGCAGCATGTAGGGCGACGGACGGTCGATCTCGAAATAGTCGGACACGCGCTCCTCGAGGACGATGGGCGCGAACGGGCGGAATGACTCGCGGAACTTGATCTTGAGGTTGAGCTTCTTCTGCGTGTCCGCGCGACGCGGATCCGCGATGATGCTGCGCGCACCGAGCGCACGCGGGCCGAACTCCATCCGCCCCTGGAACCAGCCTATGACCTTGCCTTCGGCGATCAGATCGGCCGTCTTTGCGCACGTCTCTTCGTCACTGGCGCATGAGTCGCAGACGGCGCCCTGCTTCGCGGCAAAGGCCTGAATCTGCTCGTCGCTGAACGAGGGTCCGAGCAGCGAACCCATCTGCGAATCGGGAGTGGCGGGCTTGCGCGGCTGGTCCAGATAGTGATGCCAACCGAGCAGTGCGGCGCCGAGCGCTCCGCCCGCATCGCCGGCCGCGGGCTGAATGAAGATGTCGTCGAAGATCCCTTCGCGCAGGATCTTGCCGTTTGCCACGCAATTGAGCGCGACGCCGCCGGCGAGACAGAGGTTCGTCTCTCCAGTGAGTTCGCGTGCATAGCGCACGAGCCGGAACATCGCCTCTTCGACCACCGCTTGTACGCTCGCCGCGAGATCCATGTCGCGCTGGCGCACTTCGGTCTCCGCCGCGCGCGGCTTCTCGCCGAAGAGCTTGGCAAACGCGCCGTTGGTCATGGTCAGGCCGGCGCAGTAGTCGAAGTACTTCTGATCCATCCAGAAAGAGCCGTCCGGACCCAACTTGATCAGTTTCTCGAGGATCAGGTCCTTGTAGATCGGGCGGCCGTAGGGGGCCAGGCCCATCACCTTGTACTCGCCGGAGTTCACCCGGAATCCGGTGTAGTAGGTAAACGCGGAATAGAGCAGGCCGAGGCTGTGCGGGAACTGGATCTCCTTGCGGAGGTTCACCCGGTTGCCCTGACCGACGCCG
>CBDURV010000694.1:0-1979 GCA_965369495.1 uncultured bacterium | reverse complement strand
GACAGCGAACTCTCCATCGTCGATGGCACGGTGGTCGAAGCATGACGATCCCGCTTTCCGCACTCGATCTCGCCATCGCGTCCGCGCTCGTGCTGGCGCTCGCCGCCACCGCGTTCCGCATGCGCCTGGGTCTCGGCGGCCGCATTCTTGTCGCCGCCGTGCGCACGACGATCCAACTCACGCTGGTCGGCCTGGTGCTCAAAGCACTCTTCGCGCAAGTCAATCCGCTCTGGATGGCGCTCATCGCGGCCGTCATGCTTTCGACCGCCGCCTACGAAGTGCGCGCGCGGCAACGGCGCCCCTTCCGCGGCTACTGGAGCATCGGCATCGGCGGCGTCTCGATGTTCATCTCTTCGTTCGCGGTCACACTCATCGCGCTCTTCGCCGTCGTCCGGCCCGACCCCTGGTACGCGCCGCGCTACGTGATTCCGCTGCTCGGCATGATGACCGGCAACACGATGACGGGTATCGCACTCGGCCTCAACCATCTGGCCGAAAGCGCCGTGAAGTCGCGCGGCACGATCGAGGCGCGCCTGACGCTGGGCGCGACGGCGGCGGAGGCGATCGCCGACGAGCGCCGGGAGGCGGTCCGCACCGGCCTGATTCCCATGCTCGCCTCGATGGCGGCCGCCGGCCTCGTCAGTTTGCCGGGCATGATGACCGGCCAAATCCTCGCCGGCAATCCGCCCGCCGAGGCGGTGCGCTACCAGATCCTGATCATGTTCATGATCGCCTCGGGCACCGGCTTCGGCGTCATCGCCGCCGTGTCGATGGGCGCACGCCACCTCTTCGATGAACGCGCGCGCCTGCGCCTTGACCGGCTCAAGAGCTGACGGCCATACGGTCGGCGTGCACGACTGCGGAAGGGGATCTCGCGGATCGGTTTTGGGCTTTGGGTAATGGGCTTTGCGTCGCCACCAGTTCGCTGCGGGGAAGAGCAGCCGTCGTCGGGGCTCGGTCGCTTGTGGCGCCGCCAAGGACCTTCCGACGCTCCTTCGCTTCCATTCGCGCGGAGGTGGCTTGGTCGCGACGCGAGTCCCAACACCCATAACCCACCACGCGCGAAGCGCAGCAAGCGCACCCCCAAACAAATCCAGCTAGGATGCCCCCATGAACGCCGCAAGACTCGCGATTCTCGGAACGGGGAACATCGGGCGCGCGATCGCGCGCGGACTGGCGGGCGCAAACCGCATGGCGCCGAGCGAGATCATCCTCACGCGTCGCCAGACCGCTTCCATCGATGCGCTCGCCACCGATGGATTCCAGGTGCAGACCGACAACCGCGATGCGGTGCGCCGCGCCGACCTGGTCGTGCTGGCGGTGCAACCGCAGCAACTCGACGGTCTGCTCGCCGAAATCGCGCCCGAGCTCGACGCCGCACGGCACACACTCATTTCGGTCGTCTCCGGCGCCTCGGTCGAGTCGATCGCCGCGCACGCCAACAGCGAAGTTGCGGTCGTACGGGCGATGCCCAACGTCGCCATCGCCGTGGGCCAATCGATGACCTGCCTCGCGGCCGGCACGGAGCGGCGCGAGGCGGCCCTCGACGCGGCCAAGGAGATCTTCGACGCGGTCGGCACGACACTGGTCATCGACGAGGAACAGATGGTGCCGGCGACCGCGCTGTGCGCGTGCGGCATCGCCTTTTTCCTGCGCGCCATCCGGGCGGCGGCGCAGGGCGGCATCGAAATCGGTTTCCACCCCGAAGAGGCACTCGCCATGGCGGCGCAAACGGCGGCCGGCGCGGCGACGCTGATGCTCGAACGCGGCCGTCACCCCGAAAGCGAAATCGACACCGTCACCACGCCGCGCGGTTGCACCATCACCGGCCTCAACGAACTCGAACACCGCGGCTTTTCGTCGGCGCTCATCAAGGGCATCCTCGCGTCGACCGAGAAAGCGCGGACGCTCTACTAGCCCGAATAACTCATGAGGCGCGGTTTCTGGCCGGACCAGATCGCCGAGCTCTGCATCGTTCG
>CBDURV010000693.1:0-1982 GCA_965369495.1 uncultured bacterium | reverse complement strand
GCTGTTCATGGGTATGGTGGTCGTGATCAAGACCACCGGCATCCAGGAACTGCACAAACTCGGCGGCTTCTGGCGAAGACAAAAGCTGACGATGGTGCTCTTCATGATCGGGGCGTTTTCGATTTCCGGCTTCCCGTTCTTCAACGGGTTCGTTTCGAAATCGGCGATCATCGCGGCGGCGTTCGACGAGCACATCAACTGGGCGGGACTGCTGCTGCTGCTCGCGTCGGTCGGAACGTTTTTGCACACCGGCCTGAAGATTCCCTACTTCGTCTGGTTCGGCAAGGACCGCGGCATTAAGCCCGACCCCACACCGAACAACATGAATTGGGCGATGGGCATCGGCGCGTTTTTCTGCGTGCTGATCGGTGTCTGGCCCAGCCTGCTCTACGACTACCTGCCCAACAAGATGGATTGGACTCCGTACACGTGGCACCACATGGGCGAGACGATGCAGCTATTGACGCTCACGTTCGTTTCGTTCTGGCTGCTGCGCCCCAAGCTGGCGGGCGAGCCGAAATTGCCGATCGATACCGACTGGTTCTATCGCGTGCCGCTCAAGCGTCTCGGGAATTGGCTGGTCGATGTGGTCAACGCGACGTTCGATTCGTCCGGCCGTTCCGCGCGCCGCTTCGCCATCTTCGCGCAACGCTTCCTGGCCAATCCGGTCGCCTTCTTCCGCGGCAAGGACCACAAGACCTACGACAACGATGAGGACCGCCCGACGATCGCCGTCACGGCGTTCTTGGCACTCGTCATCGTTGGTGTGCTGGCGCTCTGGGTCTCGGCGTGACCGCCAAGCCGACCGACGGCGAACGGCGCTTTTGGGTCGTCATCGGCGGGATCGTCATTCCGATCGGCTGCTTCCTCGTCGCGACGATCGACGACGGCGAACACGGCTTCGCACCGGCATGGCAGAGTGGACACGTCGGCGACTACGCGGGCCTGCTCTTCGTGCCCGTCGTGTTCGTGGGCGTGGCGCTGCTCATCGTGCTCGCGGCCGCAGCCACAGCGTGGACCGTCAAGAATCCCGCGCGGGCGGCCCGGACTCGATGGGTGCGACCGGCGCTGATTTGTGGCGTTGCCGTTTCCGTGCCCTACCTCGTGGCCGCCAGCGTGGTGCTCACGGGGTTGGCGATGCTCATTGCGGTGGGAGTGGGGCTCGCCTTCTGGATTGTCGATCTTGTGGCGCGCCGAATCCTCGATCGACCGGGCGTCTATTGCGTACAAGCCGGCATCCTCGTCATCTTCTGCGTGTGGTCGCTGGGCGAAGGGAGCATCACGTTTGTACCCATCGTCCTTGCGCTGGCAGCACTCTGCGCCGGGCCACTTTGGAGTCTGATCGCGTACATCACCGCGCTGCGCATGCTGCCCGAGAACACGCGCGCGCCGCTGGAGGCAACGCTGTGGTCGGCAGGCTACCTCGCATCGTGGGCGTGGGCGCTCGCGCAAGCACAGCAGCACTACGCTTCGCTGCCGACCGAAAGACCGCAGCCTTGCTTTGTCGTCGGCGCCGCCGCCCGCGGCCATCCGTGGCTCGTCCGCTCGTGGATGCTGGGGGGGCGCCCGGTCACCCGTCAACTGATCCTGCTCAAGGCGTTCGAGTTCCAGTTGGAACGCCATGCGCCGCGCACACACCGCGCCCTGCGCAGCGTCTACAACCGCATCGGCCCCGTCGTTGCGAAACGCATTCGCTCGCCCTGGAGCGCTGATCTCGTCTATCTAGCCCTCAAACCCCTCGAGTGGCTGATTCGGAAGTACGGCGCCTGATTCGGAAGTACGGCGCCAGACACCATTTTTCCAAGTATGCGCCCTCGAAAGAGGACACGCGCTTTCACGCGCTTTCACAGTACCGGGAGTAATCCTGCGAAACTCGTCTGCCAGTTTGGCGTTCCGCAGATTGAAAGCGCGGACATCGAGCGGCAGGCCGCAGTCGCATGGATGCGAGTCTCGCAAGAAAACACCCGGTACCGTATCTCCTG
>CBDURV010000692.1:0-1985 GCA_965369495.1 uncultured bacterium | reverse complement strand
CTGTAGGTGTTCCGGCGCCGGCGGCGAAGGGTCTGATCGCCTTGCTCGAGTCGGTGGTCAGCGTCGTTGAAGGATGTTCGCCGATGACGATGACCCTTGTATCATGCGCGCAAGCATCCCCGCGCGGCGCTTCAGGAGCGGAACTTCGGGGCCGCGTCCGGCGACCTGCGGGTCACCCGATCCACGTCTGCAGCACACCACACAGCCATGAACATCAGCGGATATCAGATCGAACGGCGCATTGGCCAGGGTGGCATGGCCCTGGTCTATCTGGCGATGCAAGAGTCGCTGCGTCGTCCCGTTGCCCTCAAGGTTCTCCATCCCCTGCACGCGGAGACGACGGAATTTACCGAGCGCTTTCTCAACGAAGGGCGGATGCTGGCGTCGCTCAGTCACCGCAACATCATCATCATCCACGACATCGGCGTGTCCGGCCCGGTCCACTACATCGCCATGGAGTACGTCGAAGGCGGGGATCTCAAGCAGCGCATGCGCGAGGGGCTTTCGGTGCCAGTCGCTCTCGAGTACGCGCGCACGATCGCCTGCGCTCTGCACGTTGCGCACCAAAAGGGCATCGTGCACCGGGACGTGAAGCCGGCCAACGTGATGTTCCGTAACGACGGCACCCTGGTGCTGACCGACTTCGGGATCGCCAAGCAGTTCGACGCGAACTCCGATCTCACCGTGACAGGCTCCACAATTGGCAGTCCCCACTACCTGAGCCCGGAGCAGGCTCACGGCAAGCCCGTCGACGCCAGGTCGGACATCTACAGTATTGGCATCATGCTCTACGAGATGCTGTCCGGCGAGAAGCCGTACCAGGGCGAATCGGAAATGGACACCGTTCTCAAGCATCTGAACGAGCCCGTGCCACAACTCGCCGGGGATCTCGCGCACCTTCAGCCGTTGCTCGAGCGCATGCTCGCGAAGCAACCCGATGACCGTTTCCAAAGCGCCGCCGAACTCGCCGAGAAGCTCGCCGCGGCACGCGATGCCTGGGCCGGCGAGGAGGAGTCGCCCGCCTTTGCCCCCGAGGCCCTGTCGGCCGGCGAGTCCGCCGCCAACGACATGACGGTCGCCCTGCAGGCGCCGAGTGTGGTCCCGGAACCCGGGGAGCACGCGAGCCGCAGTGGTTGGCTGATTCCCGTGTTCGTGGGTACGGCGATTGGAATCGCAATTGTTTTCGGCGTTCTGCTGGCCGGTCGTGCCTATCTGGACGAGCTGCTGTCACCGTCCGCGACGGATGCCGCCGCGCGCAGCGCGCCGTCCGCGCCGTCCAGCGCGGCCGGCAATCGGCCGCCATTGCGCTCGAGCGCAGAGACGGCGGTGGCATCGTCGGCGTCTTCCGGGACATCGGCCGCTGCGCCGCCCGACGGGATGGGCGAGCCGCCCGTGGACGCCGGGGCGCAGGCTGTTCCCGCGCCGGCTGTCGTCTTGGCGCCCGTGGTTGTCCTTGAGCCTGCGGCCGCGCCCCGGGCGGTCGACCCGAACGCGGCGAAGATTGCATCCCTGCTCGCGTCAGCGAATCGGGCGATCGACGATTTCCGACTCACCCGGCCCGCCGGCAACAGCGCTATCGATTTCATCGAGCAAGTGTTGAAAATCGACCCGGCCAACGAGGACGCTCGCACCGCCTTCAAGCGCATCGCGGAACGCTATGCGGTGCTCGCCCGAACGCAGCTCGGCAAGAGCGATTACGGCAAGGCCAGGTTGTACGTGGACCGTGGACTGGAGGTCGATGCGGGCAACGTCGATCTGCGCGCGCTCGATGCGCAGCTTGCGAGCCGGACGACCGCCGCCGTGGGCGAGTCCAAGGTGGCCACAAGTGCGCGTGAGCCGGCGGCGCCGGAGAGCGGCGAGATCCAGGGCGAGTCCCCCACCGAGTTGTTCAATCGCATCAAGGGCTTCTTCTCGAATTGACCCGACTGTCCCCGAAACCCGGACACTGATGGAGCTTGGCGCGATTTCCTTAAGATCGGGCGACC
>CBDURV010000691.1:0-1988 GCA_965369495.1 uncultured bacterium | reverse complement strand
GCTGTATCTTGCGCGCGGGCTGGCCCTTGGGTCGGCCCGCGCGCTTCTGATTTGGCGGCGTTACTTGTCTCCCGTCGCCACGCCCGCCGAGGTCAGATAGCGGTAGATGTCCGAGTCGGGCGCGACGACGAGCGTGGTGTTCTTGCCGATGATCTTCTCGTAGGCGTGGAGGGTGCGCCAGAACGCGTAGAACTCCGCGTCGAGTGCGTAGGCTTCGGCGTAGGTGCGCGCCGCCTCGGCATCGGCGCGGGCGATCGCCGTCTGCGCGTCGCGGAAGGCCGCCGACCGGATCTTCTTCTCGTCGGCCACCCGCTTGCCCTCGATGGCGCGTTTCTTGCCTTCGCCCACGGAGCGGAACCGCTGGGCGATTCGCTCGCGCTCCGAGATCATGCGCAGATAGACCTGCTTGCGCACCGACTCGACGTAGTTGAGCCGCTTGATGCGCACGTCGATCAGCTCGATGCCGTACTGCGGCGTCAGCTCACGCGCACTCTCGAGAATCCGGCCGACGAGCTTTTCGCGGCCGCTAGTGATTTCCTGCCGGGCGCGCGCCTCGAACGCGCCATCGCCCTGTTCCAACTCGGCGGGGAGTTCGCGCTCGCCGAGACGCACGACCTCAATCAGGTTGTTGCGGGCGATGACATCGCGCGTGGCGGCGTCCAGGATGCCGTCCAGCCGATTCTGCGCCCCACTCTCGTTACGCACCGACTGGAGGAACTTGAGCGGATCCTTGATGCGCCAGCGCGCGGTCGTGTCCACGAAGACGTAGCGCTTATCGAGTGTCGGGATCTGGTTCTTCTCGCCGTCCCAGATGAGGATGCGCCGCTCGAAGCGGTTGACCTGTTGCGTGAACGGCATCTTGAAATGCAGTCCCGCCTCGGTAACCGGATCGCCGACCGGCCGGCCGAACTGGGTCACGATGACCTGCTCCCACTCGGGAACAACGTAGATCGAGCCGGAGCCGAGAATCACGATGATCACGACGGCGGCCGCAAGAATTGCCGTGGCTCTGTTCATCGACTTTCTCCCAACGGCAGCATCTTCAGGATGCCCGATTCGTCCGCGACAATGATGCGCCTCACACGCGGCAGGGCGCGCTCCATGGCTTCGAGATACAAGCGGCGGCGCGTGACCTCCTTCGACCGCTTGTACTCCGCAACCAGCTCGCGGAAGCGCGCCACATCGCCCTGGGCGCGGTTGACGCGATCGATCGCGTAGCCATCCGCCTCGGCGATCTCGCGCTTCGCGTCGCCCTTGGCCACCTCGACGACCTGAAGGTAGTCGCGCTGCGCCTCGTTCACGATGCGCGCCGCCTCCTGCTGCGCCGCGTTGACCTCGTTGAAGCTGGGCTGCACCGGCGCCGGGGGAATCGAGTTCTGCAGTTTGACGGTCACGATGTCGATGCCCATCTCGTAGCGGTCGAGCAGAGCCTGCAAGCGCACGCGCGCCTGGATGGCGATGGCGTCGCGTTCGCCGGTGAACACCTCCGTGGCGGTACGGTCGCCGACGACCGCGCGCATGACCGACTCGGACAAGTCACGGATCGTGTCTTCCTGCTCGCGCACGCTGAAGAGCCAAGCGCGCGCGTCGCTGATCCTGTACTGCACGACCCACTCCACGTCCGCGATGTTGAGATCGCCCGTGAGCATGATCGCCTCGGATTGGTTGGACGAGTAAATCGACCGGCGGCCCGGCGTCACCGTGCGGAAGCCGAACTCGAGGTTGCGCACCTCCGTCACCGGGACGTTAATGGCGCGGTCGATGCCGTAGGGCAACTTCCAGTGCAGCCCGGGCCCCAGGGTGTCCCGGTAGCCGCCGAAGCGGAGCAGGACGGCCTGTTCTTCCGGTCCGACCGTGTAATAGCTTGTAAAGAGCCCGATGAGGAGGAGCAGGGCGACGACTCCATAGCCGACCAGCGAGACGATTCGCTTCGGATCGATGGTTCGAGGCTCCCAGCGCTGCGGAATATCCATGCGGCGGATTCTACG
>CBDURV010000690.1:0-1989 GCA_965369495.1 uncultured bacterium | reverse complement strand
GGCGAATTCCAGCTTCCCTGCGCGATAGGTCACGTCATGCAGGCGCAGTGGGGCGGCGGCCGCGGATGTGCCGTGCTTCCAGAGTCCGGTCTCCGCCGAGAACTCGTATTGCGGCAGAAAACGCCATCCTTCGCGCGCTACGAAGGCCACCGCGTCGAGCACGAACTCGAACTCCGCGTCGCTGAGGAAGTAGTTGAAGTTCACGCGTGTCCAGCCCGGTTTGATGCCTTCGCAGCCGCGCAGGATCTGCACCTCGAAGTCGGCGGAGGTCGCCGAGTCGATGTGCAGCAGACGATGGCCGTAGGGACCGGCGCACGAACAGCCGCCCCGCGCCTGGATCCCGAACAGGTCATTCAGCAGGCTGACGACGAAGCCGTGGTGCAGGTAGCGGTCGCCGAAACGCACCAGGAACGAGACGATCGACAGCCGCGGCGATTCCAGATTGCCCAGGATTTCGAGGTCGGGTTCGGCGCTCCAGCGTTCCAGCGCCCTGCCCACTAGCTTCTGCTCGTGCTCGAGAATCCACTCCGCCCCGACCGACTGCTTGAGCTGAAATGCCAACCCGGCGCGGATCGAACCGAGGATGTCCGGCGTGCCGCCCTCCTCGCGCAGCACCGGGTCGTCGAGGTACGTGTGCGTTTCCGGTCCCACGTAGGCCACCGTCCCGCCGCCGGGCATGCTCGGCACGCGATTGGTGACCAGGCGTTTCTTGATGACCAGCACGCCGGGCGTTCCTGGGCCGCCGATGAACTTGTGCGGGGAGATGAAGACCGCGTCCTTGTAGCTGAGCGGATGCTCCTCGATGCAGTTCATGCGAATCGGCACGTACGGCGCGGCGGCGGCGAAGTCGAAGAACGCGAGCGCGCCGTGCTCGTGCAGGATGACCGAGATCTCACGCGCTCCCGAGCCGATGCCGGTGACGTTGGAGGCGGCCGAGAAGCTACCGATGCGAAGCGGGCGATCCGCATACTGCGCCAGCATCTCACGCAGATGCTCGAGGTCGGGCCGGCCGGCCGAGTCCTCCCGGATGGCGATCACGTCCGCGATCGACTCGCGCCACGGCAACTCGTTGGAGTGGTGCTCGAACGGCCCGAGGAAGACGACCGGGCGTTCGCGCTGCGGAATCTGCTCGCGCAGTTTGTAGCGGTCATCCAGATCGGCGGGCAGGCGGATGTTGAGGATGTCCACCAGCTTGTTGATGGCGGCGGTGGCGCCCGATCCGCAGAAGATCACGACATCGTCGTCGCCTGCGCCGACCGCGTCGTGAATGATCTCCCGCGCATCTTCACGAAAACGCGTGGTCTGCAGACCCGTACCGGAACTCTCGCTATGCGTGTTGGCATAGGTCGGCATGACCTGGCCCCGCAAAAAGTCCTCGATGAAGCTCACCGGCCGCCCGGAGGCGGTGTAGTCGGCATAGGTGACCAAACGCGGGCCGAAGGGGCCGTCGAGAAGCCGGTCGTTGCCGATAATGGAGTCGCGGACATGCGCAACGAGAGCGTCACGATCGTTCATGTGACCATTACGGCGTCTGACGCGAATTCTCCAAGTAAAGAAGATGGGTAGATCGTGCCAGGCGCCGTACCAGTGGAGCAATGCAAAGACTGGTGTCCGCCCGCCATCGTGGCTGCAACGCCGCCCAGACGCAACGGAACGGGATGCCCGAGATCGTCGCTTGAATTAGTGTTGGGATTCTTCTAGTGTGCTTTTGGATAGGGAGGAAGTTCGGCGTGCGCGCAGTCATTCTGTCGCACGCGCTGGCCATGCGAGACCAACGGAAAGGGGTCGCCAGTGGCGGAAGAGAAGAGCCCGGCCAACGCGAAAGAACCCGCAGCCGCGCTGCGTCCCACTGCCCGTGAGTGGAAGCGGCTTAGCATGTCGCGCCACCTTATCTACCACGCTACCGGCATGCTCATCCTCGGCGCAGCCTATCTTTGGTTGCACTATGGGCTGAACGCTCGATACCGCACGGACGTCAAACCGCTCGTC
>CBDURV010000689.1:0-1995 GCA_965369495.1 uncultured bacterium | reverse complement strand
TGCGCGATCCGCAGGTGGTCGGCATGCCGGTCGTGCTGATGTTGTCCTTGAGCGCCACCGGTACGCCGGCCAGCGCGCCCGGTTCGTGGCCCGCCTCGATGCGGCGGTCGAGGGCGCGCGCCTGGCGTCGCACCTCGTCCGGCATGAAATGCAGGAACGCGCGGATCGAGTCGTTCCAACTGAGCGCCCGAGCGATGTGCGCCTCGGCCACCTCCAACGCCGTGACCTTGCGCTCGCGCACCAGGGTCGCCAGCGAGACCGCGGTCTCTTGCCAGAGTTCGCTCATGAGTCCTTTTTCGCCCCGTTGTCCTTGGAGACGATCCTGGGAACGATGAACCGTTCCCCGTCCGTCGCCGGCGCGTTGAGGAGCGCGTCTTCCCGCGACAGGCACTCGACCGAGCGGTCCTCGCGGTGCACGTCGGTGTCGAAGTAGGTGAGCGACTCGGCATCGTCGGGCAACTCGACCTCATTGAGCAGGTCGATGTAGCCGACGATGCGGTCGAGATCCCGTGCAAGCGCGGTCGCCTCTTCCTCGCCGATGCGAAGGCGTGCGAGACGGGCGATGCGGAGAACTTCTGCGGTGTCTATGGGCATGGTTTTCTAGCCTGCATTATTCACGAGCCCCGCGGTTCTGGCCGGTCCTTGTATCAGGCGTCCGGTTCGCGCGAAAGACGCAGTTGCCCGCAGGCGGCGGCCACGTCGTCGCCTCGTTGGCGGCGTAGGTGGACGGTGATGCCCCGGCTCTCGACGATTTTCGCGAACTGTTCGGTGCGCTGGCGTTGCGGGGCGTGCAGCGCCGGCGCGAATTTCACGGGGTTCATCGGGATCAGATTGACGTTGAAATGGCGACCGCAGACATCGGCCAGGCGCTCCGCCTCTCGGTCGCTGTCGTTGATGCCGTGGATCAGCACGTACTCGAATGTCACGTCGCGACGGGTGGTTTCGAACCAGCGCTCCGCCATGCGGCGCAGGCCGGCGACGCCGGGGCTGCCGCCGCGCGGCACGAGATCCTTGCGGATCGAATCGGTGGCGGCGTGGAGCGAGATCGCGAGCTTGACGCGCAATCCGCTCTTGATGAACTCCTCGAAACCGCGGCTCGGCCCGCTGGTTGAGACGGTGATGCGGCGCGAGCCGAGATCGATGCCTTCGGGATGCTGGAGCAGCTTGAGCGCCTTGACGAGCGGCGCGACGTTGTGCAGCGGTTCGCCCATGCCCATCACGACGACATTGGTGAGGCGGCCGCTGCCCTTGCCCTGTTCCTGCAACCGGAGAGCCGCTTCCGCCTCGAGATGGTGGACCTGCTCGAGAATTTCCGCGGCGTGCATGTTGCGAATCACGCCGTCGGCGCCCGAGGCGCAGAAGATGCAGCCGACGCCGCAACCGACCTGCGTGGAGATGCAGGCGGTGGCGCGCTCCCCTTCCGGAATCAGCACGCACTCGACTCGCTGGCCATCGACCAGTTCCACCAGCAGCTTGACGGTGCCGTCGTCGCTCGGATGGCGTTCGACGACGCGCGACGATCGGACGGGCATCCTCTCGGCGAGATGCTCGCGCATCGCCTTGGGGAGATTGCGCATCTGATCGTAGTCGGCGGCGCTCTTCTTCTGCACCCAGTCGAAGAGTTGCGCGGCGCGATAGGGGGGCTCGCCCAACTCGCGGACCAGTGCGTCGATCTCCTCGCGATCCAGGCCGACCAGGCTAGCCTGCATTGTTCACGAGCCCCGTGCGTATCGGTCGCGGCCGCGCCGCGGTTCGCGGACTTGCGGCGGCAACGGAAGGATTCGCTGTTCGGGCGTCATGTTCTGGGCGAGGACGCAGCGTCGAGATCAAGGAAAGAGGAGGAAGTCGTGTTCAATGCCTCACTGCGACGACGAGAGACGCGGAGCTCGGCGTTGCGGACCGGCCAGAGCCGCGGGGCACGTGAACAGTGCAGGCTTACGGGGTCGACGAGACTCATGACGTTCCTAGGCCGTATCGCGACGGCGACGCTTGCCG
>CBDURV010000688.1:0-2002 GCA_965369495.1 uncultured bacterium | reverse complement strand
CGCCGGTACCGCGCCGCCATCCTCACCGCGGTCATTCTGCTCGCGCTTGAGTTCGTCGTGGTCCGGAGCGGCTGGATCTGGAGCGCCATGCCGAAGTCAAAGACGGGCGTCTTTGCGATCATAGAAAAGGACCTGATCGGTAACACACCGGTGCCACCCACGGTGCTCCTGATCGGTAGCAGTCGCATGATGACGTCGGTCGATCCACGGCAGCTTGAGAAGAGCCTAGGACTGCCTGAACGTACTGCGTTCAATCTTGGGCTCACGGGCGGGCGACAATACGACAATCGTATTCTGTTCGAGCGCTCGCGCGAGGCGTTGGCGCCCGCGAAGGTGGCGATCATATCGATCGACGACTGGGATCTCGACGCCCCACACGCAACCGACACCGACCGTCGCTACCGCACCATCACAGAACGATTCGAGGAATTTGAGGGCGCGGAGCGCGACCGGCTCATTGTCGGCTGGGCGTGGGAGACCTACGACGCGCGCAAGATTCTGCTGCGCACGATGCGCCTGTACGGGAGCCCGGAGACCAGCGAATCCCCGTTTCGCAACGACGGCACAATCCGTCTACGCGACCACGAGACCAATTATGGCCCCCGAGTGCACGACACCACCGGACAAGTTGATCGCGTGTACCGGCGGTTCCGGCGCGATGACTCAGGCGAACGCGACCTCGCGCGTCTCATTGACGGGCTGCGCAAGTGCGGCATGAAAGTGCTTGTCGTCCGTTTTCCTTGCCGCGCATCCCACGAGACGATGGCGCAGGAGCGGTTCCCCGAAGCGTTCAATGCGTGCCGCACCGCCATGGACGCTCATAACTGCGTACCCGCCCATGTTCCCCTGCTGCACTACCGCGACGGCGGCCCGCTCGGAATTCCAGACGAACATTTCTACGACTACGGACATCTCGCGCTGGCTGGTCGACGCAAGATGACCGAAGTCATTGCCCACTGGATTCGTACCAACGCGCCCGAAGTGATGCTCGGTTCTGGCGGCAGCGAGGATGGTTAAGTGACCGCAACCATTCTCCTCACCGGCTGCGCCGGCTTCATCGGCAGCAACTTCGTCCACATGCTGCGGCGCGAGCGGCCCGACTGGCAGCTGGTCAACTTCGACGCGCTCACCTACGCGGGCAATCTGGCCAACCTCTCCGATCTCGAGGGTGACGCGATGCACACGTTCGTGCGCGGCGACGTGACCGATCCCGAGCAGGTGCGCGCGGTCTTTGAAAGCGCCCGCCCCACCCACGTCGTCCACTTCGCCGCCGAGAGCCACGTCGATCGTTCCATCCGCTCGTCGATGCCCTTCCTGAAAACCAACGTGCTGGGGACGCAGGTGCTCCTCGACGCGGCGCGCGAGCACGGCGTCGAGCGTTTCCTGCACATCTCGACGGACGAGGTCTACGGCTCGCTGGCGCCGGGAGTTTTCGCGGACGAATCCGCGCGGCTCAATCCGAGCAATCCGTATGCGGCCAGCAAAGCGGCGAGCGACCATCTGGTCATGGCCGCCGCCAACACGCACGGCCTGCCGACGCTCATCACGCGCTGTTCGAACAACTACGGCCGGTACCAGTTCCCCGAGAAATTCGTGCCGCTCATGATCGCCAACGCCCTGGAAGGCAAGCAGCTTCCCATCTACGGCGACGGTCTCTACGAACGCGACTGGATCCACGTGGACGACCACGGCGAGGCGGTCCTGGCCGTTCTGGAGCGCGGCGAGGTCGGCTCGATCTACAACGTCTCCGGCGCCAGCCATCGCACCAACCTCGATGTGGTCCGCTTCATCCTGGAGGAACTGGGCGCATCCGAGGATCTGCTCACCGAAGTCCCCGACCGTCCCGGGCATGACCGGCGCTATGCGCCAGACGACGCGCGCATCCGCGGCGATCTGGGCTGGGCGCCCACGCGCGAGTTCGAGTCCGGCATGCGCGCTACGATTGCCTGGTACCGCAAAAACGACGCTTGGCTCGATCTCGTGCGCAGCGGCGACTACCAGC
>CBDURV010000687.1:0-2007 GCA_965369495.1 uncultured bacterium | reverse complement strand
AACATCTTGCGCGGGCGCGGCCGGCAGCCGAACTCGTCCCACAGCACGTAGACGCGACAGCCGCGCTGCGCGGCCGCCACGAGACGATCGGCAAATGCGGTTCCGATCTCGTCGTCGCGCAGGATGTAGTACTGCACCACCACGTATTCGCGCGCCCAATCGATCGTCTCGAAGACCGCCTCGAATGTCGCCTTGCCATCCACCAGCAGCTCGGTGCGGTTGCCGCACGTCCACGGGCTGTCGGCCAACTTGTCGAGCACGCGCATGCGCTCGCCGGTGGGTGTGAACTTGGGCGGGTGCTGGTCCCAGCGGTGGTCCAGCCGCGCAAGTTCGCGCTCCGCCCGTTCCTCGCCCGAGCGGCGCGCCTTGATGTATCCCTGGAACTTGCTGCGACCAAAAACCCAGTAGCCGGGCAGCGCGAGAACGGGAAACGAAATCAGCGCAATCGCCCACGCCACGGCCGCCTGCGAAGTGCGCGCGTGCATGACCGCGTGAACCGATGTCACGATGCCGAGCGCATACGTCGCCGTGACGACCGCACTGATGAAGGGAAGCCACTTCTCGAGCGGCGAATCATCCTTCGGCCAGAGCTCGAGCAGCCAATTTCCCAGCAGCCATTCTCCCAACAACATGCGTGGAAGGTTACAGGATGCGAGACGAATCAGCGCTTTGCGGGCACGCGCGTCAGGAAGAGATCCTCATCCCGCCAGACGATGCGCAGCGTGCGATAGGGTCGCGGCGGCTTCGCCTCGGAACTCGCCACGTCGGGATACACACGCACCGGATCGCGGGTCGTGTCGTCCTCCAACCAGCCCCCCGGCTCCGCGCGAAAGTAAAAGCGCCCCAACCGCGCATCCGAGAACCGGTAGAAATCGCCCTGCAACGAAAGCTCCGTGTGCGTGCCGCCGTAGCGGTAGGTGCCGCTCCACAACTCGGGGCCAGGGGGCGCCTGCTCCGGCGCGCCCGCGCAACCCACCAGCAAAACGCCCCAAAACAGCAATCCTCGCGACATACGGAACCTCCTCCCCGCGTGCGGGGTTCCATCATTATGCTCCGACTCCTCCCCTCTCTCCTTCTATTGGCAGGATTGGCCGTCGCGCAGGGTCGCGGCGGCGGCGACATGTGGTCGCGCATGAGCCGCTACGACACGAACGGCGACGGCAAGATCTCGGCCGAGGAGTTCACCGGCCCCGAACGCTTCTTCGAACGCATGGACAGCGACAAGGACGGCTTCGTGACCAAGGAAGAGGTTGCAAATATGAGGGGCAGAAGAGGGGGGCGCGGGGGGCCAGGTCGCGGGCAGAGAGGCGGCGGACCCGACACCGGCGCGATCCTCAAGAAGATCGACACCGACAAGAACGGCAAGGTGTCGGAGAAGGAATGGGCCGCCTACTTCAAGTCGATGGACGAAAACGGGGACGGCCAACTTGACGACGGCGAACTGCGCGCCGCCCTGACCGGCCGCAAGTACAACGACACCGCCCCCAAGGTCGGCGCCCCCGCACCCCCTATAAAAGCGATCAGTCGCGAGACGAACAAGAGCGTGGAACTGAACCGCTTCGCCAAGCCGACCGTGATCGTCTTCGGCTCATGGACGTGAGGCCCCTTCGGTAAGCAGGCCGGGCGCCTGCAAAAGATCTACGAGAAGCACGGCAAGGCGGCGGACTTCGTCTGGATCTATGTGCGCGAGGCGCATCCGCGTGGAAGCCGCCGTCCCAACAAGCAGGTGGACATCGATCAGCCGGGCACGTTCGACGAGCGCTTCGAGGTCGCGGGCAAGTGCGCGGCGGCTCTTTCGCTCAAGATTCCGGTGCTGGTCGATGACATGAAGAACTCCATCGCGACCGCCTACAACGGCGCTCCGGACCGGCTGTTCATCGTGGGCACCGACGGCAAGATCGCCTATCGCGGCGATCGCGGGCCGCGCGGATTCGACCCGGACGGCATGGAAAAGGCGCGGACGGGACTGCTTAAGTAGCCCTTGTCCGGACTCCGCCACCACATGCG
>CBDURV010000686.1:0-2023 GCA_965369495.1 uncultured bacterium | reverse complement strand
TCCTCCAAGGCAGCGACGAGGCGACCGGCGATCTTTACGCCATGCGCTTCACGCCCAAGCTCCCCAGCGTCGCCGGCGACCCCGCCGCGGAAGCGATCTTCCTGCTCGACACGTCCCTTTCCAGCAACCCCGAACGGTTCAATCTCTGGATCGACCTGCTCAAGGAGATTCTCGAGCGCAACCGCAGCACGCTCAAGCGCTTCCGCGTCGGCTTCTTCAACATCGAAACGCACTGGTGGCGCGACGGCGCGGCCATCGAGAACTCCGCCAACAACGTGCGCTCGATTTTCGCCGACGCGCGCTTCCTCGCCCTCGAAGGGGCGACCGACGTTGGCCAGGCGCTCGCCAGCGCGGCCAGAATCGAGGGCCGGCAGGACCTCTTCCTGCTGAGCGACGGCGCGGCCACGTGGGGCGAGCGTGACCGCACCGCACTGCACGGCCGCATCGGTAAGCAGCAGACGCTGTTCGCCTACACCACCGGCATGACCGGCACCGATGCGCGCATGCTGCGTCATCTCGCCCGCGAAAGCGGCGGCGCCGTCTTCGCCGTGACCGGGCCGGACGAGGTCGCCGCGGCGGCCAAGGCGCACACCAAGCGCCCGTGGGAAGTCGTGAGCAGCAGCGCGTTGCTGCGCGGACGACCGCTCACGCTCTTCCCGGGCCAGACGCTCGTGGCGGCCGGCCGCGGCAAGCCCGGTGCGGTTCAACTCAAGCTGCGCCAAGGCAACCGCGACCTGACGATCGACGTCATGCCCGACGAGATCGTGCCCTCGCCGCTCGCCGCCGGCATCTACGGATCCATCGCCGTGCGCCAACTCGAGGAGTTCGCGCATCTCACCGGCGATGCCTCGCGCGCCTACGCGCTGCACTTCCGCGTCGTCGGCGAAACCTGTTCGCTGGTCATGCTCGATTCCGAAGAGGACTACAAGCGCTTCGACATCAAGCCCAGCGACGACGTCGCGACGGTCCAAGATACGCCGGTCGCCCCGACGGTCGCAGCCGCACTCGCGCGCCGCGCCGAGGAACTCGAAGACCCGAAGGCGCGCCTCGTCGCGTGGCTCAAGCGGCTCGAAACGATGCCCGGCCTGAAGTTCACGACCGAGGGGCACCTTGACGCGCTGATCGAGACGATGGCGACGGATGACTTCGTCGTCGAACCCGGCGCGATCGCATGCAAAGCGCGCCGTTGGGACGACGTGCCCGGCGCCATTCAGGAACAGCTCGTCTCCGGCAAACTCAAGTACGACGAGATCGAGGCGGAGGCGCTGCGCCGCAAGGAAAAGTACTCCGCCTCCGACGCGCTCAAGGTACTCAGCTCGCTGGTGGAGAAGAGCCCGGGTGACGCAGTCGTAGCGCGGGATGTCGGTTTCACGGCGATGGAGTGGGGGCTCGGGGGAGAGGCCTACTACCTCTTCCGCCGTGTCGCCATGGCGCGCCCGTTCGAGCCGCAGACCTATGTCGCCATGGCGCAGTGCCTGGACGCGCTCGGTCAGTCGAAGCTGGCCAAGCTCTGGTACGAGGTCGCGCTCGCCGGGCAGTGGAACGAGCGCAACGGCGAGTTCAAGCGCATCGCCACCGTGCACTACCTGGCCATGTTGCGCCGTCTGCGCGACGACCGCTTGGAGACGTTGCTGCCGACGGTCGAAATCAAGGCCGCCGATCTGATCGTGACTGTTTTTTGGAACACCGACCGCAGCGACGTGGATCTGCACGTGCGCGATGCCGCCGGCGAGGTGTGCTATTACAGCCACTCGACAACGGAGATGGGTGGCGCCATCACGAAGGACGTGACGACCGGCTACGGACCGGAGATGTTCATTCTTCCCGAGGCGAAGCCCGGCGACTACGCCGCGTGGGTCAACTACTTCTCCGAGGACACCAGCCAGACGAAGACGCGCACCAAGATCTACGCGACCGTCTTCGAGAACTGGGGCCGCGCCAACGAGAAGGCGCACACGCGCACGGTGGTGCTGGAGACGGGCCACAAGAGACATCCGATCTGGCGCATGAAGCGCGCGGGCGA
>CBDURV010000685.1:0-2029 GCA_965369495.1 uncultured bacterium | reverse complement strand
AACTGCTGGGACGGGTCTCGCGGCGAGAAGGCCAGGCTGATCCGACATGCGCTCGTCCACAACGGCAGGCGCATGACGCGAGATCTCAACAACTCGCAGTTTCGGAGTGGGATTGAACTCCAAGACGGTGAGATCGTGATCCTGCCCCACGACACAACGAACCTGTATTCGGTCCTGACTGCCTGTACGGACAGCCTCCTAGACGCTGCAATTCCACGGCTTGCGAGTGACCAGTGACCTGGTTCGTCGCCGGCGCCTCGCTCTTCGCCACGTGGCTCAACATCCGCCGCGTGCGCGCCTGCTTCGCGATCTGGTTCTGCACCAACGTGATGTGGGCTGGATATGACTTCGCGCACGGCCTGCCCGCACAGGGCTCGCTGATGACGGTCTACGCAGCACTCGCGGTATGGGGATGGCGCGAGTGGGGAACACACCATGGCTAGGCGCACTCGGCTGACCATCCAGCTTCGGGAAAAGGTCGCGAACGCGCTCGCGCTCGGCGCGTATCGCAAGGACGCGGCAACCTTCGCCGGGATCGCGGATGCCACGTTCCGCCGCTGGATGAAACGCGGCACGAAGGAGGCGTCGGGTCCGTATGCGGAGTTCCGCGAAGCGGTCGTGGACGCGGAGGCACGCGCCAAGATGCTGGCGATGGGCTGCGTCACGAAAGCCATCCGCGGCGGCGACTGGAAGGCGGCGGCGTGGTATCTGGAGCGCAAGCACCCGCATCAGTTCGCGGACAAGTCCCAACTCTTCCTGGTCGCGAAGGCGCTCGAGGCGATGGAGGCCGCCGCCGAAGCCGCGGGCGCCCCGCTCCCGGAGGGTGCATGGGAACAGTCGTGGGCGCGCGTGGCGCAGGAGCTCTCGATGAACCTTCCGCACGCGAAGGGCGGGTTTGCCGGTCAGGATGCGGAAGCCGCCGGATTCGACAGTGCCGACGACCTCGATGCTGCGCTCAACCTTCTCGGAGCGGGCAATGGCCGGCGTCCGCGCTGAACTGCTCCGCAAGGCGGCGTTGACGAGGCCGACGGAAGCGACGCTCGTTGCATATGCCGAGCAGGTCCTGGAAATCCCGGTGCCGGACAGCCCGGTCCGACCCGGCCACGACACGCCCGGAGAGCATCTTCGGGCCATGTGGCGTGGCGACAGCTCGACCGTATCGATCGCTTCGCGCGGCTCCTACAAGACGTTGACGACCTCCGCCGGCGAGTTCCTGCTCGCCTTGCACCGCGGCGTGCAGATACTCCACTTCGCCCAGTTCGAGTCGCAGAGCCAGCAAGCGTGGCGCTACATCGTGGAGCTTTCACACAAGGATTGGTTCGAGGGGCTCGTCGATGTAACGCGGACCGTCATCTCGTTTCCCAAGAGCGGCGGCTGGATCGAGTTCCGGCCACTGACGCTCGCCAATGCGCGCAGTGCCCACGTCCCGGTCGTGGTCTTTGACGAGGCCGACGAGATGGACCCGGCCATCCTCCAGGTCGCGCGCTTCACGACGGGTGCACGCGGGGACGAGCCCTCGAGAACTCACTACATCTCGACCCAAAATCACGTCGGCGGGATCATCGAGAAGCTGCTCTTGCTGGCACCCGAACGCGGCATGAAGACGCTGCGCTGGAACTTTTTGGAAACCACCGAGCGGTGCTCCGACGAGCGGTCCGGCACCAAGCCCGTACAGGTGTGGATCAATCGGAAGTTCCTGCTGCACCGCGCCGACAAGCCGACGGAGCAGGAAGGCTGGGAACGCATCGAGGTCTTCGATGGCTGTCTGCAATGCCCCATCATCGCGTCGTGCCGAGCCGACTTGAAGCGTGCGAGCGGCGCGTCACCGCTGCAGACGCTGCTCGATCAGCGCAACGATCCGAGCTACGCACCGCACGTATGGCGTTCGCAAATCGACAACGAGGCGCCGAGCGTCGAGGGACTGGCCGTGCCCGAGTGGGACGCCGAACTGTCGGTTACCGAAGACGCCGAGTACGACCCCGATCTGCCGATCTTCATGGGCGTGGACTTCGGCACGAATCATCCGGCC
>CBDURV010000684.1:0-2066 GCA_965369495.1 uncultured bacterium | reverse complement strand
CGCCAGGCGATCTTCCTGTCGCGCGAGGAAAAGGAAGTCATGCGCCCGGCCGATGACGCCGCAGCGCGCGAGGTGCTGACCGCGCTCCACGAAAAGGGCTACCGCAGCCGCCGCCTCAAGGAGACCGCGCGCAAGTTCGGCATCGACGAGCGCATCGTTGACGAGCTGTTTCCCCCGAAAGAAGTATGAGTTACCAGACCATTTTCTGCGACATCGAGGAACGCCTCGCCGTCGTCACCTTCAACCGCCCGGAGAAGCGCAACGCCATCGACCAGACGATGGTCAATGAACTGCACGACTGCCTCGACGGCCTCGTCGCCGACGGCCAGGTGCAGGCGCTCGTCTTCGTGGGCGCCGGCGAAAAAGCGTTCATCGGCGGCGCCGACATCGCGCAACTGCGCGAGCGCAAGGCGGCCGACGCGCTGCAGACGATCAACGCGGCGTTGTTCAACAAGATCGAATCGCTGCCCTTCCCGACCATCGCGGCGATCCACGGCTACTGCCTCGGCGGCGGCTGCGAACTTTCCATGTGCTGCGACATGCGCGTCGTGGGCGAGGGGTCGAAGTTCGGTCAGCCCGAAGTGCTGCTCGGCATCATCCCGGCGGGCGGCGGCACGCAGCGCATGCCGCGCCTGATCGGGCTCGGCCGCGCGAAGGAGCTCATTCTCACCGGCAGGATCATCGACGCGCCCGAAGCGGAGCGCATCGGTCTCGTGAACAAGGTCGTGCCCGACGACGAGGTGCTCGACGCCGCCAAGGAGATGGCGCGCGGAATCCTCAAGAACGGCGCGCTCGCCGTGCGCCTCGCCAAGCTCAACCTCAACAACTCCGCGCGCACCGGCCTGGACAGCGGCTTGCTGCTGGAGCAGATCACGCAGGCGGTCCTGTTCGAGAGCGACGAGAAGCACGAGCGCATGACCGCGTTCCTTGAGAAGCGCAAGAAGCGCTAACAAACTCTGAGAGGCCTCCCCCGCGCTTCTCAAGGAAGTGTTGCTGGCTCAACCGCTGACGCGGTTGAAGCGGGTTGAGCGGCGTAAGGCGAGATAACTCGAGGGCGCCTTACGCCGCTCAAGGCGATGTTGTTGGCCCATCCGCTGACGCGGATGGAGCGGGTTGCCGGCCCGTCCGCTGACGCGGACGGAGCGTCGAAAAGCGGAAGAAGCGCTAGCGAAACACCTTCACCGTGGCGCGGTGGTGGGGGTAGATCTTGAGGTGCTTTTTCACCTGCTCGTCGGCGGTGTCGCGGTCCTCCGTCCAGTCGCCGAGCGGCTTGCTCTCGCTCCAACACCACGCGCGATACTGCGCCGGCCCCTTCTCCTTGTCCGCGCTCTGACAAGCAAGCAATAGGCCGACGAGGGAGAGGGACAGGATGCGTCGCATGGTTCGAGCTTACCGCGTGGTACACCATGCGCATGCGCTGGATTCTGTTGCTGTTGCTCTCCGCTCCGGTCGCCGCCCAAAACCAAAACGTCATTCTGCTGGGCAAAACGCAACTGCTCGGCGACGCCAAGGCGTTTGACGCGTTCTGCAAGCAGCACGCGAAGACCAAGCGCTCCGACCTGCGCAAGGCGACCGTAGCCAAGCTCAAGCAGATCGCCGAGGCGGAACAGCCGAAGATCCTCAAGGCGCTCGGCGATCCGGCGGGCGCGCGTCCGCTCTGGCTGATCAACGGCATCGCTATCACGCTCACCCCCGAGCAGATCGCGAAGGCGAAAACGCTCAAGCTCGTGAAGTGGGTCTATCCCGCCGGACGCCTGCTGCCCGCGCGCCCCGCCGGCAAGGTGGCCGAGATTGTCGAGCCCAAACGCCGCGCCGAGTTCACGACGAAGAAGAAGAAGATCCCGTGGAACCTCAAGTTGCTCAAGGCCCCCGAGGCGTGGAAGGAGGGGGTGCTGGGGGAGGGAACCGTTGTCGCCATGTTCGATGCGGGCATGGACTACCGCCACGAGGACCTGCGCAACAACGTCTGGATCAACACCAACGAGACGCCCAACAACGGCAAGGACGACGATGGCAACGGCCTGGTCGATGACTACTACGGATTCGACTTCTTTCGCATGCACTGC
>CBDURV010000683.1:0-2086 GCA_965369495.1 uncultured bacterium | reverse complement strand
CGGCGCTTGAACTTGCGGACAACAATCTTCTTGTCCTTGAACATGCCGAGAACCGTCGCCGTCACGCTCGCTCCCGCGACCGTGGGCGTACCGACCTGGGTGTCATTATCGCCGCGAAGCATCAGCACCCGGTCGAAGGTGATCTGCTCTTTCTCGTTCATGTCCTTGAGATCGATGCGAATCACATCGCCCTCGCGGACTGTGTACTGGCGGCCGTGGTCTTCGATGATGGCGTACATGGTCGGAAGCCGCGTATCGTACGGACGGATCGGGGTCGGTCAAGAACGCGAGGGGTCAGTTATTGGCCGGAGATGATCCCCGTGCGGATGGTAGGGCTGGAAGCTCGAGGCTGGAAGCCGGACCTGCCGTGGCGCACGCTTCTCTCCGGCGTCCAGCTTCAAGCCTCTAGCCCTAACTGGTGAGCTTCCACGCGCCCGGGGCCAGTTCGGGATCGGCGACGATCGCTACCGGGGCGCCCGGGAGCGGGCCCACGAGTTCCTCGAGGGACTGCGCCGCGGCGGGCGAAACCCGAGCCGCCAGTGCGACGCGCGGCTCACGGGCGTGCCGATCGAGGATTTCCCGGTAGACGCGCAGGGCGACGAGGGTGGGATCCTGACTGGTGCGCGGAGCGCCACAGGCGGGGCAGGCGTCGGCGATCTGGCCTCCGGCGGGGCCGCGCCGCCGCCGCGTGAGCGTGAAGAGGGCGAAGGGGCCGAGTCCGCCCGCATGGATGCGCGCCCGGTCGCGGCGCAACGCCTTGCGGAAGGCGTCATCGACCTGCTGGATGTGCGCCTCGTCGCGCATGTCGATGAAATCGACCACGATCAGGCCGCCGGCGTCGCGTAGCCGCAGTTGACGCGCGATTTCGGCCGCCGCCTCGATGTTGGTCGCGTGCGCGGTCGTCTCCAGGCAGTCGCCGCTCCGCGCGCGGCCCGAGTTGACATCGATCGAGACGAGCGCCTCCGTGCGTTCATAGACGAGGTGCCCGCCGCTCGGCAGGCCGATGCGCGGTCGGTCGAGCGCATCGAGCGAGCGCTCGAGATCGAACGCGTGGAGAATCGGGCGCGCGCCCTCGTAGAGTTCGACCCGCACCGGCGGCGCGATGCCGAAGAGCTGGGCCGCCTCGCGCGCCGTTTCGAGCGCCGCCGGTTCATCGACCAGGATGCGGTCGAGATCGGCGGAGCCCCACTCGCGAATCGCGCGCGCCGCGAGATCCTCGTCGCGCGCCAGAATCCGCGGGCTCGAAGCCTTCGCAGCACTCCGCTCGACGCGCTGCCAACGCGCGCGCAACCGCATGAGATCGGCCTGCAACGCGAGTTCTTCCGCGTTGCGGGCGGCAGTCCGCAGGATCACGCCGCACTCGTGCTCTGCCGCCATCGCGGTTGCCCAGTCGCGCAACCGCGCGCGCTCCTCGGAATCGGTGATGCGGCGGCTCACGCCGGCGTCATGCACGAGGGGCAGCAGGACGAGGTGACGGCCCGGCAGGCTCAGGTTGCGGGTCACGGCGGGCCCCTTGTCCCCCACCGCGGCGCGCGTGACCTGCACGATCAGTTCCTCCCCCATCGCGACGTGCTCCTCGATGCGGGCGCGATGCTCCCCGTCTCCGCCCACGCCCGGCAGGTCGGACACGTGCAGAAAGCCGTTGACGCTCCCGCCGATATCGAGAAACGCCGCGCCCACACTCCGCTCCATGTTGACCACGCGCCCGAGGCAGAGGTCGCCGGGACGCGGTTCGTCGGAGGCGGGTTCGCGCAGCAGTTGCGCGAGCTCCCCGTCGAGCACGAGCGCCGCACGCAGTTCGAGCGCCTCGCGCGCATTGATCAAAAGGGTTCCCACGCTGGAATGATAAGTCCGGAGCCGGAAAGGCTAAAAGCTTGAAGCTGGAGGCTTGACGCCGCAACCAGGTTGCCACCACGCATGCTGGATTGCGGTGGGGTCTCGATAGGGCCTGCGCCTCGCGGTGTCAGGCAGTAGCCAAACGAGACCCCTGCCCATCCGATCCGAAGGGAGATGGTCTGGTCGCGGCGTCCGGCTTCAAGACACTATGGATGCCGCCTGGGATCTCAGGTGGCCAGCCCTCCGGCCT
>CBDURV010000682.1:0-2091 GCA_965369495.1 uncultured bacterium | reverse complement strand
ATCCTGCGATTGGCAAGGACATCGGCGCTGGTGAGATTCGGTGTCATTGCTACACGCTCCCCTGGACCCGCACGGGATCGGCCGCATCCTAGCCCGCATTACTCATGAGGCGCGGTTTCTGAACCGACCAGAAGGGCGCGCCGTAGTTCGAAAAGCGCGCCGTGCCGCGTTCCGCGGTTCAGTACCGAGAGATCTGCTCCCGATGCGCCCACGCCTCGTGAGCAATGCAGGCTAGCCCGCGATACCGAGTGCACGGCGCTTTCATACAGGACCGAAAACGTACCGGGTTTGCGGACGCGTCCGACTCAGCGCGCCCAGCAATGCATCGTGCCGGTCCGCAGGCTAACGCGGTACCATCGTGCGTGGAGGGTCAGTAGTACGGAGCACCCGGTTTGACGAAGCTGCTTGGTGAGGAACTCGGACCGTACCGCGTCGATTCTGAGATCGGCTGCGGCGCGATGGGTACGGTCTTCTCCGCGACGGTGGTGGGTCCCGTGGAGGGCCTTGAAGAGGGTGCGCGCGTTGCGCTGAAGGTCGTGCATGCGCACCTGCTGTCCGGGGGCGACTACCTCGAACGGTTCCTGCAGGAGGTGGAAGTCGGCCGCACGGTTCGACATCCGAACGTCGTGCGTACGTTCGAGGCGAACGCGATCGAACGCGCGGGCGAGACGGTCCACTTCCTCGTCATGGAATACGTCCAAGGCGAGAACCTGCGGCAGTTCCTGCGGGAGTTCGGCACCGTTCCCGAATCGATCCTGCGCGAGATCGCGCTGCAGACGGCCGCCGGCCTCGCGGCTATCCATGCCCACAGGATCGTGCACCGCGACATCAAGCCCGAGAACATCCTGATCACCGACGACCACGAAATCCGCATCATGGATCTCGGCGTTGCCAAGGTGCTCGAAGCGACACTCACTGGGGGGGCCGCGGACCAGTTCGCGGGGTCGATGCTCTATGGCGCGCCGGAGCAGTTCGGGGGCATCCCGGTTGGCCCGGCCGCCGATCTGTATTCGCTGGGCGCGACGCTCTACGAACTCGCGACCGGCGAGCACCCGTTCCGACGCGACACGCAGGCGGCCGTCATCGATGCCCATCTCCACCACACGCCGCCGCTGCTGGCGGATCGCAGCCCGGAACTGACCCCGTTTTTCTCCGAACTGGTCGCGAAGCTCGTCGCCAAGAATCCGGAGAACCGGTTCGCCTCCGCGCAGGCCCTGAACCTCACGTTGCAGGATGCCGAGCGCTCGACGTGGTGGCGCTCCACCGAACCCGAGCGGCGCCGGGTCGAAGCGGCGCTACCGAAGATTCCCGTGCGGCGCGAAACCGAACTGCACGGACGCGAAGACGTACTCGAGAGTCTGCACCGCGCCTGGGGGGAGGCGTGCAAGGGCCACGGATCCATCGTGTTCGTGGAAGGCGAAGCGGGTGTGGGCAAGACGCGTGTGCTTGACGCGTTTGCGCGAAGCCTTGCGGACGACGGGCTGCACATCCTGTACGGCTCGTACCCTCCGTCGGGAGGGCTGGGAGGCGTCTCGGATGCGATACTCGGCAAGTTCGGCGAAGAAGGGCTGGCCGAATCGGTGGCCCCCTACCTGACGCAGACGCCGGCGCTCGTGCCGTCGTTCGCGTCGCTCGTCATGCAGGGCGGGCCGCCCTCCGGCGGGGACGTGCTGGCCGGGAGTGCGATCACGACCCTGTGCGTCCACCTGATGCACGCGCTGGCCACCGAGAAGCCGTTGCTCTGGCTGGTGGACGATCTGCACTTCGCGCCGAGCGAGAGCCGCGAGCTGGTGCTCGCGATGGCGCGCGCGGTCGCGGGCCGTCCGGTGCTGCTCGTCGTGACGGCGCGCCCCGGCTTGCCGGACGACGAGATGGCGCATCTGGCGCATCTCGAACACTACGCGCGCCTGCCGCTGCGGCGACTTGGCGCGCGCGAAGTTGTCGAACTGCTTCGCAGCGCGTTGCAGAGCGACGCATTGGCGAACAAGCTTGGAGGGACGATCGCGTACAAGTCGGACGGCGTGCCGTTCTTCATCTTCGAGATGATTCGCGGGTTGGAGCAGGGGCAGTTCATCAAGCAGCTTCCGGACG
>CBDURV010000681.1:0-2106 GCA_965369495.1 uncultured bacterium | reverse complement strand
ACAAGGCGGGCCGGTACACCCAAGTAACCGTGAGCCTCAGCACGGTGAATCGCGATTACGAACCGGATTCGCAGAACGGGTACTGCGTGCGCCATCGGATTGCGGCAACGCCAATCGCTGCCGCGACTTATGTCGTCGCATTGCGCCAGCCGAAGCGCACTTCGCTGCTGTTAGAAGTGCCGCTTCGCGAACGCGCGCCCCGAACCGGTCTTGAGGTCGCGTTCGAAGGCGCGGGCCTTGGCGGGGTCGGGGAGCCAGATGGCGACGAGCACATTCCAGGGGCGGTGGCGACGGGTGGAACGTGCGGTTCCCTCGTTGTGTTCGGCGAGTCGCGTACTGATTGGCTTGGTGGTGAGGCCCGTGTACTGCTGGTCGGGGTTGTGGACGCTGTGAATGAGGTAGACGGTGCTACCGCGGTAGATCACGCCATCTAGACGCGGCGAGGTAGCGGTGGCGCGGTTGGCGCGACTCCGGGCGGGCGAATGCTGGAGGAAACAGCCCGGCGAGTTGGGGGGGGCCGGGGCCGTCGCTCACGGTTGGGCCCGCCGTCGCCCTCGCTACGCTCGGGCTATGGCGGATCACCCGCCGTCGCTCCTGCCAAGGTCTTGGGAGTCGGAGCCAGCCTCGACCGATGCCGGAAGGCTGGCCTGCCAGACATAGCCCCTGCCTGTAATCAGGCAGGGGCGACGTCTGGTGGTCCCAACTGGACTTGAACCAGTGACCCCTTGGTTGTCGACCAAGTGCTCTAGCCAACTGAGCTATGGGACCGTGTGAGGCGCGTATCCTGTACCGAGACGGGGGAAACTTCAAGAAGTCACGTCCGGTCGTCCGAATGCGATAATAGGGACATACCTATGCAGCGAATGCTCGTCTTCCTCGTTCTTGCCCTGTTGGCCGCCGTGGCGGTGTTGGGCGTGATGATGGTGAACCTCTCGTCTTCCGTCTCGGATGCTGCGCAGGCGTCCGATCGGGACTCCCGGCGGGGGGCATCGCGGCGTGGGGGGGCTTCGTCGGAGTCCCCCGCAGACCGGATCGCTTTGCTGGAGTCGGAGCTTGCCCGCGCGAAATCGGCGGCCACGCGCCGCGAGGAGACGCTGCGCAAGCTGCAGCTTCGGGTTTCCGATCTGGGCCGGCGGCTGGCTGCCGGCGCCCGCGCCGGCGGCTCGGGCGATTCGAGTTCGTCGAATGGCTCCCGGGGCGGCGCCCGCATCGTGAAGGCGGAGGACATGCCCCCGGGCATGGGTTCGACCCACCCGCGCGATGAGGACGGCAAGTTCATCATTTCCGAGGAGGAGATGGGCTACCACCGCGCCGTCCAGGGCGAGATCGACCGGCAGCGCCGCATCGATGGCCAGGTGCGCAACTACGACCGGCGCATCGATTCGCTCGTCACGCGTGGCGACATTGCCATCGTGGCGGCCGAAAAGCGGCCCGACATCGACAAGATCCTGCGCCGCTTCGTCACGCTCAACGACGATCTGGTCACGCACTACGTCCGTAGTCCGACCGAGGAGGTGCGCGCGCTCTCCACCGAGGACCGCCGCGAGCGCCGGCGCGAGGAGCGCGAGAAGTTCGGGGCCGATGCGCTGGCGGCGCTGACGCCGATTCTGGGAGACGCGGACGCGGCCAAGGTCGCTGAGCGCGTCTTTACGAATCCGTGGGGCCTGCGCCAAAAGCGCTTCAATCGCTGACCCCCCGCGCCCCCCTTGTTAGACTCCCCGCGCCCCCAGTAGATCCACAGACTGGGAACCCCAAACCGGGACATCCAGAGGAGACCGTCATGCGCGTTGGCGTACCTGCTGAAATCAAGGACAACGAGAATCGTGTCGCGATGGTGCCGGGCGGTGCCGCACAGCTTGTGCGCGCGGGCCACGAGGTGCTCGTGCAGACCGACGCCGGGCTCGGCAGCGGCTTCTCGAATGACGACTACGCCGACGCCGGCGCCAAGCTCGTCGATGCCGCCGCCGACATCTTCGCCGCGGCCGACATGATCGTGAAGGTCAAGGAGCCGCAGCCGGTCGAGGTGGCGATGATTCGCAAGGATCAGCTCATCTTTACCTACTTCCACTTCGCCGCCGCCGAGGAACTCACCCGCGGCATGCTCGA
>CBDURV010000680.1:0-2112 GCA_965369495.1 uncultured bacterium | reverse complement strand
GTTCCCCAGGCTCAACCCGAGTGCTGCAAAATTCGTCAAGCAGTACGGGATCGACGCGACGAACCGCATCTGGAACATCACGCCGGGCCCCGAGAAGCAGAAGAAGGTGCTCTACATGGGCACGGCGCCCGCGGGCCTCTTCCGCAGCGAGGATCGCGGCCAGACCTGGGAGCCCGTGAACGGCATCAACAAGCATCGCACCCGCAAGGACTGGTCGCCTGGCGCGGGCGGTCAGTGCATGCACAGCATCCAGATCGATCCGCACGACCCGCAGCGCATGTACGTGGCGATCTCCGCCGCCGGCGCGTTCCGCAGCGACGACGGCGGCAACAAGTGGAAGCCGATCAACGACTGCGTGGCGGAGTACGTGGGCGCGCCAAAGGAGTCCGCGGTCGGCACGTGAGTGCATAAGCTTCTCGTGCATCCGGCGGCGCCGGGTGTCCTCTACCAGCAGAACCACGTGGGCGTCTACCGCTCGACCGACCACGGCGACTCGTGGGTGCAGATCGACAAGGGACTGCCGTACGACTTCGGCTTCGGCCTCGCGCTCAATGCCAACGACGCGAACACCTGCTACGTCATTCCGCTCGAGCCGCAGGAGTACATGTTCCGCGCCACCGACGGCGCCCTGAATGTCTACGGCTGGACCAAGAGCGGCAAGTGGCGCAAGCTCTCGAAGGGGCTGCCCCGCAAGCACGCCCATGTGAGCGTGCTGCGCCAGGCGATGAGTTCGGACCACCTCAACCCGTGCGGCATCTACTTCGGCACGCAGGGCGGGACAGTGTTCGCCAGCGCCGATGAAGGAGCAAGCTGGGATGTGGCCGCGGAGTACCTGCCCCCGATTCAATCCGTGACGGCAGCCATCGTCGAATGACCGACGAGGCGCCGCTGATTGAGTTCCGGTTCCCGGCCGTGCTCAAGATGGTCGTCGGTACGGACCGCGTGCGCGTACGTGGCCGCACCATCCACGAGGCGCTCGACGCTGCATACAGCGCGTTGCCGCAACTGCGCCACCACCTCACGCTCGAGTCGGGCGGCCTGCGCCCGCATGTGCTGTGCATCCTCAACGGTGAGAGCGTGCTGCGCGACGAGGTCGCGGCAACCAACCTCGCCGACGGCGACGAGATCCTGATTCACCAGGCTATTTCGGGCGGCTAACTGTGAAGGGGTAGATCACCTTCCAGTCCCGCTTTATGTCTGTGACGGTCCACCCTCGCTGCGCGGCTTCACCCAGCGCAACGTCGAGGCGGCCGATGTGCGACTTGCGATCGTAGGCCCACTCGCGCTCGGCATCGGTGTGATGCACGATCATTGCGAACCGCGCCCCGCTCCCTGCCGCCGTCCACTGGAGCATCGCCAGGTCCCCGTCGGAGTTGCCGAACGACGCGATCGGGCGCCGTCCGATGAACGTCTCGATCGCCACCGGCTTGCCCTGCTTGTCGTCGATGAAACCCATCTCGGGCAAGCGAACGATGACCGGCTTGCCGTCGCGCAACTCGAACTTCGTCTTGATCAGGCTGCCGATGACCTGCTCGGGCGGAATGCCATAAACCTCATGGGCGAATACGCGCATGAACGCAATGCCGCCGCCGGAAACGATGTAGGTCTTGAATCCGTTCGCGCGCAGGTAGTCCAGCACCTCCAGCATGGGTTGGTAGATCAACTCGCTGTACGGGCGATTGAATCGCGGGTGCCGCGCGGTCGTGATCCACCGCGCCACGATCTCGGCGAACTCGTCGGTGGTCATCCCGGCGTGCGTCGCCATGACGAGCTTCAAAAGCCCCTCCATGCCCGAAGCGACCAGCGGCGGGGAAGGCTATCCGTCGTCGCGGTCGAGCGTGGGCTTGAGCAGCGCTTCGACCTGCGCAACGGGGACGCCGCCGTACGCGGTCGCCTGCACCCACAGGTTCTGGCGGCCGAGCGGTATGACCCACGTCATGTTGTGCGAACTCTTGCGCACGATCGCGTCGCGTCCGCCGAACTTCGTGCGCTGCCCGTTGCGCAACCGGGAGTTGCTCAACGTATCGAGCGCGCGATAGCCTTGATCGGGCTCGACAAACGCATCGACCCGCACCTTCTTGGAGACGACGGACATCTGCGCACCGAACGCGG
>CBDURV010000679.1:0-2113 GCA_965369495.1 uncultured bacterium | reverse complement strand
TGTCCACACGCGTGACAGCTTAAGCATTCGCACGACGGAAACCGGCCGTTTGCCGCCGTACCCGGTAGCCGGTTCCGGGTATCGAGATTCGCGGGGAATCCCCGCGCGAGTCTGGCAGGAACCGAGCCGAACGCGTGTCCGAGCGCTTCGCAACTGATTTTGGCAATCGCATCGCGTAGTCTGGGAGCGTGAGGATATGGGGGTCGGTGCTGATTATGGCCGTGGGCTTGCATGCCCAGGGCGCGTCGTCGATCACCGACCGGGGCCGCAATCTGGAGTCGATTCTCGAACTGGCCCTCTACCCGTCGAGCAACCCGCAGCGCACTGTGATGCTGGTGGTCGACCCCGGCCCGTCGCTGAAGACCGCGGATTTCGCGGGCCGGTTCGCCGCCGTCCTCAAGCGGCGCCGCGAACCCGCTGCCAAGTTGCGCCTCGGAATCGTGATTCTCGGATCCAAGAGCAAACCGCTCGCCCCGGGAGCGAGCGCCGCCGATCTCATCGCCGCGGTGGACGAAGGCCTGCGCGCACCCAAGTCGGAAGTGCGCGACGTCTACGCGGCGATGCGGCGCGCCCTGCACTATGTAGCGCGCGCGGCGGGGCGACGCGAGATTCTCTTGGTCACGCTGGAAAACGGAGACGTCGAAACGAAACTCGAATCGACCATCGCGGCTCTGAACCAATCGAAGGTGCGCGTGAACGTCGTCGCGCGTGAGGCATACCTGTCCGACGGTTACTGGAGCGGCGGCGCCCCCTACGGAGTCAAGCCGCCCAAAGGCGCGACGCTCGCCGGGCCGGACAGCGCGTTTGTCGACATCCCTTCCGGATGGTTGTTCCAGCACGCCCGCATCACCGAGGTCGCTCCCAGCGGCTTTGCCATGTACGGCCTCAGCAGGGTCGCGAGCGCAACCGGCGGACGGGTGCGCGTCTACTCGCCGCCCGGCGGGGAACACCAGTGCGGGATGGTTGTCTACTGCGCGTTCTGCAGCAACGACCACAACCCGCCCATCGAGGGATTCCGATCGGCACGGCTCAAGGCGGTCGAACCGCTGATCGGTACGCGCGAAGCGATCTACAAGGTCGCGGCAGGCGATCCGTACTATGCCGCGGTGCTGCGCGCATGGAGAGCGGCGGCGGGTGCGGGGCTCTTGCGCACCCGGCCGACGCTGATTGCCTCCGGTGACACGCTGAAGCCGGATCGAAACACCGCGAACCGGACGATTCAGTTCCGCGGCACGTCTCCGAAGCGCTGGGCTCGCGACGCCAGGAGCGCCGCCGCCAAGGCCGCCGACATCGCCAAGGAACTCCGCACTGCGACCGCCAAGGTCTCCGACGGCAGCGACCGCTACCGGTCCATCGCCGAGCTTACGTACCTGATGCTGCGAATCACGCGCATCAATCTGCTCTACCTCGCGTCCTACTGCGACGAGGCGGGCCGCATCCACTTCAGCAAGAAACGACTGGCGACCCGGCCGCCCGAGATCCCGATCTTGCCCAAGTCGGTCCGGATCGCGGGAATCGGTCACTGGACCCTGTCGCTCTGCCACGGAGCAAAGCCGTTCCTGCGGCTGCATCTACCGGGAGGCGAGACGCTCCAGAAAGAAATGCAGAGCCTCGACGACGACTACCGCGAGTTTCAACGGCGCAACGCGTATTCGCCCTTCGGGCTCGCCCTGTCCCGCATGGGAATCGCGTGTTTCAGTCCGGTCGGTCGTGCCAAGCGTGGGAAGCCACCGCCCCGCGGCCAATCCGGTTCCGGCACCAAATCGACCACCACGCGCCCCGAGCGTCGAGGCGGAACGTCGGGTGGGTCCGGCACGCCGACCAGCGGCGGATAGCAGGCATGCGTCGAACCGTGCTCTTGCTCCTCTTCGCGACTTCCGCATACGCGGAGGATTCGCTGGAAAAGCTCGTTGCGGCGATGGGCTCCAGTAACGTCAACACGCGCGATTTCGCGTACTACGAACTCCGCGACCGGGGCGACCCGCGCATGATCAAGTTGTTGATTGAAGCCGCTCCCGGCTATGCCGCGCGCGCGCAACTCCATTCGGTCAGGTTGATCGGGGGCCTCCCGGCTAACAAGGCGCGCCCCGCGTTGCGCACGTTGCTGAAGGCT
>CBDURV010000678.1:0-2136 GCA_965369495.1 uncultured bacterium | reverse complement strand
CACTTGCGCTCGTGCCGTAGCCGCCGCACAGGCCGTTGAGTCGCGCGGCAGCGGTCGAATCGACGAACTCCCGTCCAGTTCCGTAGATCGGACCGAGTGCCGCCATGAGCTGGGTCCGATGGCGCAGGCGGTACTTCTGGTGATAGTCCTCGGCGCGCCAGAAGGTGCCGGCGGCGCGGACCTGCGTGGTGATCTTGCTGCCCAGTGCTTCCTGCCGCTCGTCGCGGCTGGCGTTGGCGACGCGCGCCTGCTCGGCGCCGTGCGTGAACACGAACGCCGCGTACTGCACCGAGAACGCTTTGCGTGTACCGGTGTGCTCCTGCCAGAAGACACCGAGCAGTTCACGGTAGGAAATCACCGTGGGATCGAAGTCGATTTCGATCGACTCGGTGTGGTCGCCGAGGTCGTGATAGGTGGGGGTCTGCTGCTTGCCGCCCGCATATCCGACGCGCGTCCGCACGACGCCGGGCAAACTCCCGAACCGGGAGTCGGGCCCCCAGAATCACCCGAGTGCGAAAGTGGCGGTCTGCAGTTCGTTCACGTGCGCCTCGCGCATGGCCGGTTCCTGGCAAGCTGCCAAAAGGAAAATCAAGACGCTGAGCCCAGGTCGCATGTCGTTATCTGCATGATCCTACGCGCGGCGGTCGCGCTGGTTACTACCGTTCCGCCAGTTCGATGAGCGGCCGGATCGCGGCGCCCATCTCCTTGTCGAGCGTTTCGGGCGTCACGCCGTCGGCGCCGATGCGGTCCATCTTGGACTGAACGAGCTTGGCAAGGGCGGCGTAAAGCTGCCCCTCACTCTCCGCCTTCTGCGACGACAGGCCCATCGTTTCGCGCAGGGCCACCGACCAGCGGCCCTCTTGGCGCACGAGGTGAATGCCGTCCTCTTCGCCGGGCGCCATGCAGACCGCGCTGTCTCCTGTCACGCGAATACGATAGTCCTCGCTGCGCTCCAGTTCCGCGTCTACGTTGCGGCGCGCGGTGGCGCGCAAAAAGCCGTGCTCGTTGTCGTTGAACGTGGCCCATCCGTCGGCGCCGTAGGTCGCAAGGACCTTCTCCTTGAAGGCGACGTTGGCGTTGCGCATCGCGAGAAAGGCGCGCATGTGTTCGCGGTCGATCTCGTCGCCCGTCGTGCATGCGGCCATGCGGTCCGCGTCGAGCGATGCGCTGGCGACGACGAACTCGCGCACCACTTCGCGCGGCGTATTCACGTCGTGCTGCGTATCGTCCATGCAGGCGAACGCCAGGAGCGGGAGAACGAGCAGGCTAGTTGAGCGCACTGAAGAACAACGATGTGAACGATACCAGCGATGCGATCGGCGCGTTCTCGCGCGCGATTTCGCCGGCTTCGCGGAACGACTCGAACAGGCGCGTCGCCTCGCGATAGAGGCTTTCGTCCTTGAGCAGCAGGCCGAGGCTGCCCTTGCCCTGCTTGATGTCGGCCGAGACGTCCTTGAGGTTCACGGAAACAGCCAGCAGGTTGTCGAAAATGATGCGGTCGTTGAGCAGCAGGTCGAGTGTGCCGCCGGTCTTGCCAAAGCGTTCCATGATCTGGCGGGCACCCTTGATCGTCTCAAGCAGGTCGGCGCGCATTTTCGGATCCTTGAGGATCATGCCCAGCGTTCCCTCGCCGCGCTGCGCTTCCTCCACGAACAGCCGTACAGCGCCGGTCACGTCGCGTATGTTCTGCGCGATGTTGTCGTCCATGAGCAGCGCACCGACCGTGCCCTTGCCCGACTCGACGTGCTCCATCACCGCATTGACGCGGCCCAGCGTCGCGCGCAGGTCGTTGTAGACCTGCGGGTTGCGCAGGAGCAAACCGATGCTGCTCTTGTCGCCTTCGATGTCCGACGTGATGCGCGCGAGGCTCTCACCCGCCGCGGCAAAATTCTCGTAGACATCCGGGTCCGCCACGAGACGGCCCAGCGTTCCGTCGCCCCGCTTGATGCTGGCTGCCACGTCCGCGAAATCCGAGACGATGCGATTCACGTTGTCGCGGTTCTCATGAATCAGCGCACTCAACTCCTGGACGACGCCCGCCATGCGCCGGCCCGCCAGCGGTGTCTCCGGCCCGATCTTCTTGGCGAGCGGACGCCCGCGGTGCATCACGACGACGAAGCCGCCAATCAGGCCGCG
>CBDURV010000677.1:0-2144 GCA_965369495.1 uncultured bacterium | reverse complement strand
CCATGGCGCATACCTGCTTGCGGTTGGCGGGGTTCCCTATCAGCAAGCCATGGAAAGCACTCTCACCATCATTCTTGCCGGCGGACAGGGCAAGCGCCTGCGCCCGCTTACCGTCCGCCGCGCCAAACCCGCCGTGCCGTTCGCCAATCGCAGGCTCATCGACTACACGCTGGCCAACTGCGTGCGATCGCGCCTGCACGAGGTGGTCGTACTTACGCAGCACCTCGACGTCACGGTACGCACGCACATCGACAGCAGGTGGCGCGCCCGCATGCCGGGCGTGCGCGTGCTGGGCGCCGCGCAGGCGGGACGCACCTTCCGCGGCACCGCCGATGCCGTGCGAGCTGCTCTCGCGCTCCACGCCGACGGACGGCGCGTGCTGGTGCTGGCCGGCGATCACGTCTACGACATGGACTACCGCGATCTCGCAACCGACCACCGCGCGCTGCGCGCCGACCTGACATTGGGCGTCGTGCCGGTGCCGCAGAACCAGGCGCACCGATTCGGATGCGTGCAGGTGGGCGACGACGGCCTCGTTTCCGAATTCATCGAGAAACCCACGCATGCGCCGGCATGCGAGGAAGTTCTCGCCAGCATGGGCATCTACCTCTTCCGCCGCAGCGCGCTGGAGGAATTCCTCTACGAGCATCCCGATGCCGACGATTTCGGGCACGACGTCGTACCCGGCATGTTGGACCAGGGCGCGCGCGTCGCCGGGCACTACTTCGTCGATAGCGGGCGCCCCCGCTACTGGCGCGACATATCCGACGTGGACGCCTACCACGCCGCGCACATGGATCTGCTGCACGAGACCTTCGACAATGGCGACTCGTGGATCGGGCCGCGGTCGGTCGTGGCGGGCGGCACACTCGACCGCTGCGTGCTCGGGCGCGAGGTGCAGATCGGCCCGAACGCATCGCTGAGCCAGTCGATCCTGCTCGACGATGTGGTCGTCGGACCCGGCGCGAGCCTGCGCAAGGTGATTGTCGAGCAGGGCGTGCAGATCCCGACGCACATGCGCATCGGCTTCGATCCGCAAGAGGACCGCCGCTGGGGCACGATCACCGCGGGCGGCGTGACCGTCGTCACGCGCTCGCCCAAGACTCTGCCTGCAACGCGGCGGCAATCGCGCGCAAGCAATCAACACGCTTGACGCGACCGGGCACGAAAAAGGCCGGATGGGCGATGCCCATCCGGCCTTGCGAATTGGATACTAGAGACTAGTAACGTCCGCCGCCGCCGCCGTAGCCGCCGCCGCCACCGCCACGACCGCCGCGACCACCGCCGCCACCGCCGCCGCCGTAACCGCCGCCACCGCCGCCACCACCGCCACCGCGGGGCTTGTCGTGCGCCTCGTTGACGCGCAGGGGACGACCACGAAGGTCGGCACCGTCGAGGGCCGAAACTGCTTCCTGAGCGGCCGCATCCGAACCCATCTCAACGAAAGCGAAGCCGCGCGGGCGGCCGGTCTCACGGTCGGTGATGATGCTCACACGCTCGACCTCGCGGCCGTCCTGCGAGAAAACTTCCATCAGGTCTGCTTCGGTCGCCTCGAACGAGAGGTTTCCAACAAAGATTTTCTTACCCATTTGGGGTGTCCTTTCCGTGTTCGCTAATACTGGGTCTTCTCAATCGCAACGGACGGAAAGGACAACAGGCGAACTTCAACAAGTGCAGGAGCCCACTCGGGGACGATCCCCGACGATCGAACTCCATCGGGCGTAGAGGCTACCATCCCCCGCGCGCTCGCCAAGGGCTTGAACCGCCCACTTATGTCACCCCCCGAGAGGATCCTGTAGGACCGTGTTTCTGGCCTACTACCTCGGCTTTGCGCTGCTGGGCGCACTCACTTTCGCGCTCGGCTATCGCGTGGCGCGCGGCGGGAAGTGGCCTGCCCTTGCTGGATACGCGGTCGTCCTGACGCTGTTGCTCACCAAGGCGGTGCTCAATCACAACCCGCCGTGGGAGTTCGCGCTCTTCGGCGGGTGGCGCGACTACATCTTCGTCCAGAGCTATTTGATCTTCCCGCTGGGCCTCGCCTGCCTCGGTCTTGCCACCGGTTTGCTACCGCCCGGACCCAACCGGCGCGCCGTCACCGTGCTCGCCGGCTTCCTGGTACTCGTCTCGTTGTGGACGGAGCGCTG
>CBDURV010000676.1:0-2146 GCA_965369495.1 uncultured bacterium | reverse complement strand
AGCCGCTGCGCGTCATGTCGATCACCTTGCCGTCGTCCGCGCGCGAAATGCCGACGCTATCGATCCAGTTGCCCTTCGAGAGCAGCGTGAACGCGAGCCATTTCGAATCGGGCGACCACTCGCAGGTGACGTCGCCATCGGAGTAGCTGTAGTTGCGCTCCGGCGGAACGAGCGTCCACGCATTGCCGCTCGCCAGATCGAGCACGCGAATCTCGTCGCGGTTGTGCAGATAGGCGAGCCGCTTGCCATCGGGCGAAACGCGCGGCCGCTGCGACTCGTCGTCGCCAACCAGCACCGGCTCCTCGTTGAGCAGCGTGGAACGGAAGAAGTACTTGTCCTCCGCGCGGCCCAGGGAAAGACGGTAGAGGTTCCAGCTCCCGTCCCGCTCGCCCGCGAAGTAGATCGTCTTGCCATCGGGCGCGAAGCTGGGCGAACGCTCCTGCGTGGCGGTATTCGTGAGGCGCCGCGTGGTGCCGTGCTCGACGGATGTCGCAAACAGCTCTCCGCGCAGGACGAAGACGATCTCCTTTTCGTCGGGACTGACGACGAACTGCGTCGCCCCCTTGCGAAACGTCCGGGTCACGCTCTCGACGCGCCGCTCCGAAATCCGACCGCGCACGAGGACGTGCTTCGGATCGCCGCCGGGCGCCTTGGTGTAGAGCGCGCCGTGGTGCGTGAAGCAGAGCGTCCCATCGCCGGCGCGGCTCAAGAACCGTACGGGATGGCGCTGGAACGTGGTCACGGCCTTGAACGACCCTGCGGTGCCGGACGCCACGTTGAAGTTGCCGTCGCGTTCGCAGAGAAAGGCGAGCTCGTCGCCGGCCCAAACGGGGTTGCGGTCCTCGTGCTTCGACTTCGTCCACTGCGTGTGTTTGCCTGTGCTCGGTTCGAAGACCCAGATATCGCGCGTGGCCGAACTCGTGTGGTGTTTACGCCACGAGTTTTCGCGGCCCACTCGGTCTTCGTATGCGATGCGCTTGCCGTCCGCGCTCCAACGCGCATGGAGCGCCGCCGTGGGCATGATCATGCGCGGGCGCCCGCCATCGACCGAGATCGCGTAGAGCTGGTAGGTGGTCGGTCCGCCCGCATGCGCCTTGGCGCCGCCGGCACGAGCGCTGGCGAAGAGCACCTCGCTTCCGTCGGGCGAGAAGTCGCTGGGCACATCGCCGCTGGAATGGTGCGTCAGTCGTCGCGCGCGGCCACCATCGATGTCCTTGACGAACACGTCGAAGTTGCCGTGGCGGTCGGAGCAAAAGGCGATGCGTTTCGAATCGCGCGACCAGACCGGGCTGCGCTCGTATCCAAGGTGCGTGGTGAACGAAGTCGCGGTTCCACCGCTGGCCGGCACCAGCCAGAGATCCCCGCGGTAGGAGAAGCAGATCGTCTTGCCGTCGGGGGCGATGGCGGGATAGCGGATCCAGCCAAATTCGTCCTCGGCGGAGACGACGGCGGTGACAAACAGCAGGGGGATGAGAATGCGGCGCAGCATGGAGGGCCGCATGGTAAACCGATCGGGCTATGGTGCGTATCCACGTGATCGGTGCGGCGGGATCGGGCACCACGACGCTGGCGCGGGCGATTGCGGGTCGGCTGCGGATTCCCCACTTCGATTCGGACAGCTACTACTGGATTCCGACCGTGCCTCCCTACAAGACCAAGCGGGACAAGCCGGTACGCGACCTGCGCATGCGCGAGGATCTGCACCGTTTCGACGATTGGGTCTGGTCGGGCTCCGCCGTGAGTTGGAAGCACGGGTCGGAAGATCGGCTCGAGCTGTGCGTCTTTTTGACACTGCCGGCGGAGTTACGGCTGAATCGCCTGCGTCTGCGCGAGGAGCAGGAGCACGCCAAGCTACCGTACGTGACCAAGGCGGAAATCGAGCGCGAGCTTGAGGACTTCATGGAGTGGGCGGCGCGCTACGACGAGGACGGCCTGGAGGTTCGCAGCCGGGTGCTGCATGAAGAGTGGCTGGCGACACTTACCTGTCCGGTCTTGCGCATCGATGGAGACGGCGCGACAAACGCTCATGTCGCGCAGGTTCTCGATACGTTGCGCGAGTTGGACATTGAACAGATGCCGAACCCGGAGCGGCAATAAACCCGCCAGTCAAGCAACATTTCACCTACAATCCGCAGCTCGGAACGCC
>CBDURV010000675.1:0-2161 GCA_965369495.1 uncultured bacterium | reverse complement strand
GTCCCCGCGCACGGCGTGGACCTGGCGCAGGCCGATCTCGCCGATTCGGTCGCGGTCGAGCGCCTGTTCAAAACCCCTTGGTCGGCGGTACTGCACTGCGCCGGCTACACCGACGTCGATGGCGCGGAGGCGAATCCCGACGCGGCGAGGGCAGGCAACGTGGACGCGACCCGCAATGTCGCCTGCGCCGCCGCGAAGGCGGACATCCCCTTCCTGCTGGTCAGCACCGACTATGTCTTCGCGGGCGACACGGATACGCCCTACGCGGAATCGGCCCACACCGCCCCCCGTGGCGTCTACGCCACAACCAAGCGCGACGCGGAGCAGGCGGCCCTCGAAGAGCACCCGGACGGCGCCCGCATCGTCCGCACCGCGTGGCTCTACGGCGCCGGCGGACGCAACTTTCCGGACACCATGATCCGCTTGGGGCGCGAGGGCCAGCCGCTGCGGATCGTGAACGACCAGCGCGGCTCCCCCACCTGGACGGCAGCGCTCGCGCCCGCGCTCTGGTTCGTGCTGCTCGAGGCGCCCGCCGGGATCTACCACGCCACCTGCGAAGGCAGCACGACGTGGTACGAATTCGCGCGCGCGACGTTCGACATCGCCGGCATCGACGCGTCGATCGAGCCCTGCACGACGGCGGAGTACCCGCGCCCGGCGCCCCGCCCGGCCAGCAGCGTGCTCGACTTGCACAAGCTGGCCGCGCTGCGTGGTCGGACGTTGCCCCATTGGCAGGATGCGCTGCGTGAATATCTGCTTGGCGCCGAAAGGCGCAGCTAAGACGCCATGCTCTTCAACTCCTGGGTGTTCGCCGCCTTTTTCGCGATCGTCTGCGCCGTCTACTTCCCGTTGCGGCGCAATCTCAAGGCACAGAACGTCCTGCTACTCGTCTCGTCGTACATCTTCTACGGCTGGTGGGACTGGCGCTTCCTGACGCTCATCTGGATCTCCACCGCGGTCGATTTCCTCGTCGCGCGCGGGATGCGCGACGCCGCCCCAGCAAGGCGCAAACGCCTGCTCCTTGTGAGTGTCTTCACGAACCTGGGAATCCTGGGGTTCTTCAAGTACTTCGGGTTCTTCACGGAGTCGGCGGCCGAGTTGTTGACGAGCCTCGGACTCGATCCGCACTTCGCGGTGTTGCGCATCGTGCTTCCGGTCGGCATCAGCTTCTACACCTTCCAGACGATGGCCTACACCATCGACGTCTACCGCAAACGACTCGAGCCCACGAACGACTGGCTCGTGTTCGCCCTCTACGTCTGCTACTTCCCGCAACTCGTGGCGGGTCCGATCGAGCGCGCGCAAAACCTGTTGCCGCAGTTCGCGAAGCCGCGCCGATTCGACTCCGATCGCTTCGCCTCCGGCGTGCTGTTGATCCTCATCGGCCTCGTGCGCAAGGTCGTCATCGCCGATGTCGTGGCGGGGGAAGTCGATCTCGTCTTCTCCAGTCCGGGCAGCATGGGCACGGTCGACCTCCTGCGCGCGGTGGCGCTGTTCTCCTTCCAGATCTACGGCGACTTCGCCGGATACTCCGATATCGCGCGCGGCACGAGCCGCATCCTCGGCGTCGAGTTGATGGAGAACTTCAACCACCCCTATTTTGCGCGCAACATCACAGACTTTTGGCGCCGCTGGCACATTTCGCTGTCGAGTTGGCTACGCGACTACCTCTACATTCCCCTCGGCGGCAGCCGAGGCTCGAAATTCGCCACCTACCGCAACCTGTTGCTCACGATGCTGCTCGGCGGCCTCTGGCACGGGGCCGCCTGGACGTATGTGGTCTGGGGCGGCATCCACGGGATCGCGCTCGCCGTGCACAAGCTGTGGCTGCGTGGGCGCGATCCGGGCGCGCCCATCCCGGGTCCGACTCCGCTGCGCCTCGTGCGCTGGGCCGGCGCTTGGGCCATGACCATGGCGGTCGTCGCACTCGCGTGGATATTCTTCCGTGCGTCGGGGTTTTCCAATGCGTTCGAGGTCGTGCGGGGCATCGCGGAATTCCGGGGATCGTTCGATCCCGGGCGTTTCGCGCTTCCGGTCTACATGCTCGCGCTGATCCTCTTCATCGACATTCCGCAGGCGATGGCCCGCAGCCACGAGGCGATCCTCCGCTGGCCGTGGGTCATGCGCGGATTGACATATGCCACTCTCATCATGATTCTCG
>CBDURV010000674.1:0-2186 GCA_965369495.1 uncultured bacterium | reverse complement strand
ACACGCACCTCCGCCAACGCCCCGCGGTCGCGCGCCTGCGCGGCGACGACGAGCGCGTTACGCCACGCCGCCTCGCGTTCGTCGGGTGGCGCAACGCGCGCACGCGCGAGCGCCCACGCCAAGCGTGAGGCACGATCTTCCGGCGGCTGTTCACCCAGTGCACGCCACGCCCGGTCGGCGCGCCCCGCCAGCGCGTGGAAAAGCGACTCGACGCGCCCCAGCAATACCGCTATCGATTCGTCGCCCATGCCCGCGGGCATGGCGCGCGCACGCGCCAGACGCGACTCGCCCTCCGCGGGGCGACCCAGGTGCAGCAGGCAGAGCGCTTCCCACCCAAGGCACCAGCGCACGGGCGCAGGGCGGGAGGCCGCGCGCTGGACCGCGCGCGCACGCTCGAAATAGGGCAGCGCGCGCCCCCAGCGGCCGAGGCGCGTAAGCACTTCCCCGATGCCTTGCCAGGCGTTCGCCTCGGCTCCTCCCGGCTGCTGGCCGGGGCGCAGGCGCACCGCGTTGCGCAGATCGGAGAGGGCGGAAAGCATGGCGCCCTGCCGGAGGCGCGCGTCGGCGCGTGAAATCCGGAAGCGCTGGCGTTGCGCCACGTCGGCCACGTCCGGATCGCGCAGCAGGTTGCCGTAGAGCCGTTCACCGGCGCGGTGGCGTGTCGAACTGACGAGAATGTGGCCGCGCGTTGCCGCGATCCTGACCCGCAGCGCAGAAGATGCCGGCGCAAGGGACTCGGCAACGTGGGCCGCCTCGAGAGCCTCTTCCTGCCGGCCCAGCCGCGACAGCAGGGAGGCGCGCGCGTTGTGCAGGCGCGCGGCCACCAGCCCGGTCGCGCTTTCGCCGTAGCGTTCGACCAGGTCCAACGCGTCCTCGCGGCGATCGGCGCGCAGCAGCGCTGTCGCGGTGTTGAGCGCCAGCTGCGTTGACTCGAACCGGCCGAGCATGCGATAGCCGAACTCCGCCGCCTCATCCACGGATCCGGTGGCCAGCAGTGCCCGCATGAAGAGTTGGGCCGTCGCCTCGTCGGGCTCCTCGCCGCCGATCGCGAGCAGCAGGCGTTTGGCCGCCGCGGTGCGGCCAGTGCGAATGAACCGCTCCGCCTCGGCAAGTCCGATTTCGCGCGCCTGCTTGCGCTGCCCGCCCATGGCAAGCAGCAGCGCGCAGACATCCGGATAGTCGGATCGCGCCAGTTCCGCGACGGCTAGCTGCGCTTCGCGGCGTTCGTCCCCAATGAGCGAATCGTGTGCGCGACGCGAGACCTCGTACTCGAAACGAACGCGGCCCGCATCGCGCACCAGCACGGCCGCGTCCAGCAGCCGCTCGAATGAACGGTCCCCGCAGATCGCGCGGGCCAGCGCGGCCGGCCACGCGCCCGGAAGCAGCGCACAGCGTGCGAGGGCGGCGCGGTCCTCATCCGGAAGCATGTCGGTCCGTCTGCGCGCCACATCCAGCACGGAACTCGGAAGGTCGACTTCACGCAGGCGGTCGGCGTGCAGCGTCGGCTCCTCGCCCTGGAAGTCGAGCACGCCCTCACGCAGGAGCAGGCGCAGCAGTTCGGTGAACACGCGCGGACTGCCGTCGCTGGCGCGGTGCAGTGTCTGCGTGACGCTGGCAGGCACGCGCGTGCCCCCCAAGAGAACTGCCATCGCCGTTCGAATGTCCGACTCGCCAAGCGGCGCGAGATCCCGCAGGTCGTGCGAAACGGCGCGCCCCGCATTGCGCAGCAGGTCGGCGCCGACACCCTCCGTGTCGGTGGCGCCGCCCAGCACCAGCAGCAGTCGGGTACGCCCCCCGCGCCGTTCGAGCGATGCGACCCAGTCGTGAAGCGCGGCCGCCTCCGGATCGTCGAGGTGATCGACATCGTCGAGCAGCAACACGGGCGGCTCGCGCAGGTCGGACTCTTCGAGCTGCACGTCGATGCGGAAGATGAGCTCCGCCGGGCTAAGCCCAGACCCGTCCTCCCGATCGCCCACCACCTGGCGGAAGAGGTCGAGCACCGTCGTGGCGCTGAAGACGGAACAGCGCGCCGCCGCGGCCTGGTAGCGCAGCGCGTTGAGCAGGCGGGAGACCCCCGAACCCGTGCGACCGGCAACCACCACGACGGGCTCCAGCAGCTTGCACTCCCGCAGTGCATCGACGCGCTGCAGGAGCGCGTCGAGTGCCGCGCGCCGCCCGACCAGCGG
>CBDURV010000673.1:0-2187 GCA_965369495.1 uncultured bacterium | reverse complement strand
ATCGGCCAGGCCGCGTACACGAATTCTCGCGCCAGCGCGTGACGCGTCGGATCCTGGTACCACTGGCTGCTGCTGCAATTGAACGCGGTACCGAATTCACGACAGGCATCGAGCCTCCAGCTTCGAGCGTCTCCGTTGGTTTGGGCGAATCGAAGCGGGCAACTAGACTACGTTCGTGGCGATCTCCCTCTTCCTCCCCACCTCCCGCGCGGAAATGGACGTGCGCGGCTGGGCCGAGCCCGACATCGTGCTCGTGTCGGGGGACGCCTACATCGATCATCCCAGCTTCGCGGCGGGCCTTATCGGCCGCCTGCTGGAGAGCGCCGGCTACAAGGTCGCGATCCTGGCGCAGCCCGACTGGAAGAGCGTGGACGCGTGGCGCGCGCTCGGTCGGCCGCGCCTCTTCTACGGCGTGACCGCGGGCAACATGGACTCGATGATCAACCACTACACGGCCAACCGGAAGCGGCGCAACGACGACGCCTATTCGCCCGGCGGCCGTATCGGTCTGCGCCCCGACCGCCCCACCAGTATCTACGCGCAGCGCTGCCGCGAGGCGTTCAAGGGAGTGCCGGTCATCGCGGGCGGCATCGAGGCGTCGCTGCGCAGGCTGCCGCAGTACGACTTCTGGGCGGACAAGGTCATGCCGTCGATGGTGGCGACCAGCAAAGCCGATTTGCTCGTCTTCGGTCTCGGCGACAAGCCGGTGCTGGAAATCGCGCGGCGCCTCGATTCGGGGGAGTCGGTCAAGGACCTGCGCGACATGCGCGGGGTCGCCTACCTGATGGGCAAGAAGGAAGAGTGGCCCGCGGGCGACGACATCGTCGAGTTGCCCTCGTTCGAGACCGTCGCCGAGGACAAGCGCGCGTTCGCCGACATGACGCGCGTGCACCAGCAGCACACCAATCCGTTCAACGCCAAGACGCTCATCCAGCGCTACGGCGACCGACTGCTGGTCCACAAGCCGCCGTCGCTCCCGATGGACGAGCAGGAGCTCGACCGCTCCTACGATCTCCCCTACCGGCGCCAGCCGCATCCCGTCTACAAGGGCGAGCGCATTCCCGCCTTCGAGATGATCAAGGATTCGGTCACGATCATGCGCGGCTGCTTCGGTGGCTGCACCTTCTGCTCGATCACCTCGCACGAGGGGCGCGTCGTGCAGAGCCGCAGCGAGGCCTCGGTGCTGCGCGAGGTGAACACCATCGCGCAGCAGAAAGAGTTCAAGGGCACAATCAGCGACCTCGGCGGGCCGACCGCCAACATGTACGGCATGCGCTGCAGCAAGCCGGAGGTCGAGGCGAAGTGCCGCCGGCTTTCGTGCATCCACCCGACCATCTGCAAGCTGCTCGGCACCAGCCACAAGCCGACGCTCGCGCTGCTGCGCAAGGCGCGCAAGGTCGACAAGGTCAAGCGCGTCTTCGTCGCCAGCGGTATTCGCATGGACCTGGCCAACCTCGACGATGAGTTCATCGAGGAGGTCGCCGCGCACCACACCGGCGGCCACCTCAAGATCGCGCCCGAGCACGTCAGCGACAAGGTGCTCAATGTCATGAAAAAGCCGGGGCGCGAAGGCTGCGACGCGTTCGCGAAGAAGTTCACCGAGGCGTCCAAGCGCGTCGGCAAGCAGCAGTACGTGGTGCCTTATTTCATTTCCAGCCATCCCGGCTCCGGCGTGGCGGAAATGATCGAACTCGCCGTCTACCTCAAGCAGCACGGATACAAGCCGCTCCAGGTGCAGGACTTCATTCCGGCGCCCATGGATGTCGCGGCGTGCATGTACTGGACCGGCCTCGATCCGATGACGATGAAGCCGATCGAGACCGTGCACAAGTTGCGCGACCGGCGCACGCAGCGCGCGTTACTGCAGTTCTTCAAGCCGGAGAACTACTTCGCGGTGCGCAAGGCGCTGCTCGACCACGGCCGCGGCGACCTGATCGGCAAGGGACCGCTCGCGCTGATTCCCGAGCAGCCCCCCAAGGAGGCGATCGACGCGCGCCGGAAGGAAGCCACCTACGTCCACGCAGAGGACGCCGGCGTGTCGAAAACGGTCGGCTACCGGCCCGGGCGCAAAGGCCGGCGGCGGCGCTAAGGAGCTTGTCCGAGTATTCACCGTCGGACCGAGACCGCGCGAGGACAAGGCCAGCGAACGGCGCCGACGAAGCTGTATCCCAAAGAACTTACTGCGAG
>CBDURV010000672.1:0-2192 GCA_965369495.1 uncultured bacterium | reverse complement strand
GCGCGATGAAACGCTCCATGCTGGTGCTCTTCGTGGGCGGCGTCGTGCTGTTCGCCAGCGGATTCATGTGGAGCCTGGTGCCCGTCGTTGCCGTGCTCGTGCTTCTGACACTCGGGATCCTCCGCATGGAGACCGGCATTCTCGGGCCGGTGCGCACGAAGATCGACGCAGGCATTGCGCTCACCTACGACGACGGACCCGATCCCGAATCAACGCCCGCACTGCTCGACTTGCTCAAACAGCACGGCGCAAAGGCGACGTTCTTCGTCGTCGGCGACCGCGTGCGGGCGCATCCCGATGTCGTCAAGCGCTGCCACGCCGAAGGGCACACCGTCGCCAACCACTCGCACCACCACGGCACGTTCACCAACATCCACTTCGGTGGCTGGATGAAAAAGGAACTGGCCGCCTGCCAACGCGCGGTGGAAGAGGCCATAGGCATCGCGCCACGTTACTACCGTCCGCCGTTCGGGCTCATGAATCCCTACGTCGAACCGTCGGCGCGCGCGCTCGGCATGGAAGTAGTGGGCTGGTCGATTCGCAGCCTCGACACGGCGCGGGACGACGCGGCGCAACGCGTGGTGGCGGAACTCGTGCCGGGCGCCATTGTGCTGCTGCATGACGGCGGTCTCGAACCCGAGCGCGTGGTCGCCACCACCCGCACGATTCTCGAGGCGGCGTCGGCGCGCGGTCTGGAACCGGTGGCGCTGTGAACCGCTGCCTGATTCTTCCCACCTACAATAATCAGCGCACGCTCGCGGTCGCCATCGAGGAAGCATGCGTGATTGGGCCGGTGATCGTCGTGGATGACGGATCGACGGACGGCACCGAGGCGATCCTTGCGGAGTTCGATTCGATCATCGTCGAGCGGCACGCCACCAACCGCGGCAAGGGCGCCGCGCTGCGGACGGGCTTCGCGCGCGCGCTGCGGGAGGGCTACACGCACGCCGTCACGCTCGACACCGACGGGCAGCACCCGGCGGCGATGGCGGACCGTCTTTGGGACGACGCGCTCGTGATCGGTTCGCGCGATCTCGATGCCGCCGGCGCCGGTTTCGGAAGCCGCATCGGCCTCAAGAACTCCAACTTCTGGACGTGGCTCGAAACCGGACTGCGCCTGCCCGACACGCAGTCCGGCATGCGCTGCTACCCGCTCCACCGCATCGACGCGCTGCGCTTGACGACGACGGGCTACGACCTCGAGATCGAAGTGCTGGTCAAGGCGTCGTGGGCGGAGATTCCGATTCGCTCGGTACCGGTCGAGGTGGTCTACCCCGCCGATCGCGTGTCGCACATGCGGCCCTTCATCGACTTCCTGCGCATCGGCCGACTCAACGTGCGCCTGTTGCTGCTGCGCTTTTGCCTGCCGGGCCCCTATCTCGACCTGGTCGTGCACAAGAAGTTCTATTCGATGTCCATCGGCCAGCGCCTGCGCACGTCGTTCATCGATCTCTTCCTGCGGGAGCCCGGCCCGCCGCGGCGTGTGGCCGTCTCCGTCGCGCTCGGCCTGTTCATGGGCCTCGCACCGATCTGGGGCTTTCAGATCGCCGCGACGTTGCTGGTCGCGCATCTCACCGGGCTATCCAAGCCGACCGCCGTCGTCGCCAGCCACATCTCCATTCCGATATTCATTCCCGCCATCCTCTACACGTCGCTGCTCATCGGTCGCGTCGCGTTGGGCGAACAGGGCCGGCCGATCACGACCGTCCAATTGGCCCCGGCCGACTTTCCCGCGTGGGTCGTCGGCAGTCTGCTACTTGCCACAACGACCGCGTTGGTCGGCGGCGCGGCCACCTACCTGTTTTTGCGATGCGTCCGCGGGCTACCTTCTTCGCGCTGATCCTTGCGGGCATCGCGGGCCTCCTGGCCAGCGGTCTCACATTTGACGGAGACCTGTCGCGTCTGTTGCCCGACTCGGGCGAAGTGTTCAAGCGTTCGGCCAAACTGCTGGAGCGCGTCGCGGTGTTCGATGTCGAGGGGGATGCGGGGGCGGCGGAGACCTTCAAACGCCGACTCGGCTATCCGGTGCAGGAGCTGCCCAGCGAAGGCGAACTGGTCCAGATCGTGGACCTGCTGCGCGATCGCGCTGCGTGTTACATCACCGACTACGCCCCGCTCGAGCAGCGCCTGAAAGACGTCCCCGGGCGCTTGCGCAAGCTGGAGCGCCAACTCCAGGAGCCCGGCGGGTTCGG
>CBDURV010000671.1:0-2196 GCA_965369495.1 uncultured bacterium | reverse complement strand
TTCTTGATGATCGTGGCGGGGTAGGAGTAGTACGGCACCTGCTTGACGTCGCCCACGAGCAGGACGAAGCGCAGCTTGCCGCCGCCTTCCTTGTGCACCAGCTTGACCGTCTCGCGCGGGTCCTTGCCGGGTTCCAGGACGACGATCGTGTGCCCCTGTTTGGTCCGATGTGCGAGCCACGCATCGAGCGCGCCGTGAAAGGACTTGGGCGCCAGCACGAGGATGTCGTTCGCCGCCGCGGGGGGGGCCAAGAGCAGAAGCAGAATCAGGAAGCGCATTCGAGTATCTCCATGAGTAGTCTAAGGGCGGCGTGCGGACGGCATTGACGATAGCGGGCTCCGATCCCTCCGGCGGGGCGGGATTGCAGGGCGACCTCAAGACCTTCACTGTTCACGGTGTTTACGGCATGGCGGTGCCGACGGCGCTTACGGTGCAGAACACGCGCGGCGTGAGTGGCGTGCACGATGTGCCGCCCGCCTTCGTCGCGGCGCAACTCGACGCGGTGTTGGACGACATTCCCGTGCATGCCGCCAAGACCGGCATGCTCTCGGTGGTGCCGACCATCGAAGCAATCGCCGAAGTGCTGGAACGCCGGGGCGCGCCTCCGCTGGTCGTCGATCCGGTCATGGTGGCGACCTCGGGCGACGCCCTGCTCGAAGACGCCGCCGTCGATACGCTCGTTCGGCGCCTCTTCCCGCTCGCGACCATCGTCACGCCGAACCTGCCTGAGGCGGAGCGCCTGGTCGGCTTCGCGATCCGCAGCGTGGCGGACATGGAGCGGGCGGCCAAGGCGCTCAGCGTGCGCGGCGCCCGCGCCGTGCTCGTCAAGGGCGGCCACCTCGACGGCGACGAGATCGTGGATCTGCTCTACTTCCAGGGCGAACTGCACGCCTTTCGGGACAAGAGAATCGACACGCCTCATACGCATGGCACCGGTTGCGCGCTCGCCGCGGCCATCGCCGCCAACATCGCGCTCGGTAAGGCAATGCCGGAGGCGGTCCAGCGTTCCCGGGAATTCGTGCGGCGCGGCCTGCTGCTGGGCGTGCAACTCGGCAAGGGCATCAGCCCGCTTAATCATCTGGGGGGGGCGCCCGCATGAAAATCGCGTTTGTGGGCGCGGGTGCGGCGGGCCGTGCACTGGCGCGTCTCTGGTTGCGGGCCGGCCATGAAATCGGCGCCGTATGCACGCGCGCGCACTCGGCCGAATCCGTCGCCGCGATCGGCGCAGGCATCGCCGACGGCGCCCTCGATGACGCCGACGTTGTCGTCTTCGCCACGCCCGACGATGCGCTCGAGCAGGTCGGTGGCTCGCACACGCTGCGCGCCGATCAGGTTGCGCTGCATTTGAGCGGCGCGCATCCGTCGACGCTGCTGGCCCCGACCGGCGCACGCACGGCGGGCCTGCATCCGCTATGCGCCTTCGCTTCGCTCGACATCGACATGAGCGGCAAGTGGTGCTTCGTCGAGGGCGAAGCCATCGACATGGCGGAGTCGCTCGCCCGCGATCTGGGCGCACGCGTCGCTCGCATCGATACGGAATCGAAGAGTCTCTATCACGCCAGCGCCGCCATCGCCTCCAACTACCTCGTGACGCTCTTCGACTGGTCCTCGGGTTTGATGGGGAAGGCGGGGGTCGCGGGGGAGGAAGGGGACGCCGCCCTGCTGGCGCTGATGGAGGGCGCGCTCCAGAACCTGCGCCGACACGGGCTGCCGATGGCGCTCACCGGGCCCGTGGCGCGCGGCGATGTCGATGTGGTTCGCGCTCATCTCGCATCGCTGCCGGAGGCTCAAAAGCCGCTCTACAAAGCACTTTTGTGCGCGACCATCCCGATCGGCGAAGCCAAGGGCACGCTCTCCGAGGCAGCCGCGCGACAATTGCGGGATTTGTGCGTTTGAAATCTCCAGAACCCGGGCCTACGCGCCGTAGTATCGCGTAGGAGCCAATCAAGCCATGAACCGAACTATCACTACCTCGCTGGCCGTCGCGTTACTCGCGTCGGTGGCAATGGCGGGTCCGAAGGTCAAGCCCTCGGTCAACTACGCCAAGTCGTGGGACGCAGCCGTCGCGGAAGCGAAAATGCTGAACGTCCCCATCGTCGTTCACAACCACGGTTTTTATTGAGGACCGTGCTGGGGCATGCACAGTTCCGTGCTGCAAAACAAGAAGTACATGAAGTTCGCTGGCGACAGCACCGT
>CBDURV010000670.1:0-2202 GCA_965369495.1 uncultured bacterium | reverse complement strand
AGACCAACTTCGACCCCGATCGCCTGCCGCGCATCTACTTCGGCAAGGGGCTCGAGGCGCGCGCCATCAACGAGATTCGCGTCAAGATCAAGCGCCGCGTCGTCAAGGACCGCCCGATCTTCCTCAAGATCAAAGCGGTCGGCCCCAGCCAGGACAGCAAACTCTGGGTCGCCGGACGCCTGCAGAGCGAAAAGCCCAACATCACAATCGAGTCCTCGCTGTTGTGGTCCGAGTCGTTCGAACACTATAAGCACAAATCTGCCATCTATTAGGGCAGTCGGCCGGTCTGCGACGCGGATATCTTCTTCGCTGCCTCGTCGCAGTGACCTCCGGCCACAGCTTCCTCGGCGCTCATCGATCTCCACGCCGCATCCGCGGCCGTTGGTGATCGGGCGGAGTCGAATCTTGCGGGCGATTCTTGAGCCTCGGCGGGGAAGGGCGTACCCTCCTGCCAGGCCATGAATATCCATGAATTCCAGGCCAAGGGGCTCTTCCGCGACTACGGGATTCCCGTGCCGGAAGGGGTGCCTTGCCACTCCGTTGACGAAGTCGGTGCTGCCTACCAGCAGCTCGGCGGGCAGGTTGCCGTCGTCAAAGCTCAGATCCACGCGGGCGGCCGCGGCAAGGCGGGCGGCGTCCGAATTGCCAAGTCGCGCGATGAAGCTGTCAGCCATGCCAAGGCTCTGCTGGGCACCACGCTGGTGACGCATCAGACCGGTCCTGAAGGCAAGGTGGTCAGCAAACTCCTCGTCGAAGAGGGCCTTGACATCGCCAAGGAGTACTACGTGGCGATCGCCGTCGACCGCTCCTATGGCGGTCCGGTCATGATCGCCAGTTCGGAAGGCGGCGTCGAAATCGAGAGCGTCCCGCAGGACCAGCTCATCAAGGCGCCCATCGACGTCTACGAAGGGCTCTTCGACTTCCAGGCGCGCGCCGTCGCGTATGGGCTGGGCTTCACCGGCGACGCCGCCAAGAGCTGCGCCAAGGTGCTCAAGAAACTCGCGCGGCTGTTCGTCGACAAGGACTGCTCGCTGGCGGAGATCAACCCGCTCGTGCGCCTCACCGACGATCGCGTGCTGGCGCTCGACGCGAAGGTCAACTTCGACGACAACGCGCTCTACCGCCACCCGAACATCCAGAAGCTGCGCGATCCCGCCGAGGAAGACCCCGCAGAGGCGCGCGCCGCACAGTTCAACCTGAGCTACGTGAACCTGGACGGCAACATCGGCTGCATGGTCAACGGCGCCGGCCTCGCCATGGGCACGATGGACACCATCAAGCTGCACGGCGGCTTCCCGGCCAACTTCCTCGACGTGGGCGGAGGCGTCAGCGTCGAGCGCGTCACCGAGGCGTTCAAGATCATTACCGAGGATCCGAGCGTCAAGGCGATCCTGATCAACATCTTCGGCGGCATCGTCAAGTGCGACCTGATCGCCGAAGGCGTGCTGCAGGCGGTCAAGGTGGTGGACCTCAAGGTGCCGCTCATCGTGCGTCTCGAAGGCACCAACGTCGATCGCGGTCGCAAGCTGATTGCGGAATCGGATCTCAAGGTGATTACCGCGACGGACATGACCGACGCGGCCAAGAAAGCAGTCGAGGCGGCCCGCCTTCAGGAGACGGAACTGTGAGCATCCTCGTAGGAAAAGACACCAAGGTGCTCGTCCAGGGCCTCGGCTCTGCGGGCAAGTTCCACGCGGCGCAGTGCGCCGAGTACGGAACGCAGATCGTCGCGGGCGTCAAGCCCGGCGCCGCAGGCACAGCCTGGGAAGGCGTGCCGATGTTCAACACGGTCGCCGACGCGGTCGCGGAGACCGGCGCCAACTGCTCGCTGATTTTCGTGCCCGCCCCGTTTTGCGCAGACGCGATCTGCGAGGCGGCCTTTGCGGGCGTGCCGCTGATCATCACCATCACCGAGGGCATCCCGGTGATCGACATGATCCGCGTCAAGAAGGTCTTGAGCGAGACCGGCTCGCGCATGGTCGGCCCGAACTGCCCCGGCGTCATGACGCCCGGCGAGGCGAAGATCGGCATCATGCCGGGCTACATCCACAACGTGGGTCGGGTCGGCGTAATCTCGCGCTCCGGCACGCTCACCTACGAAGCGGTCTGGCAGCTTTCCGAACGCGGTCTCGGCCAGTCCACGTGCATCGGCATCGGCGGCGATCCCATTCAGGGCATGAACTTCGTTGACTGCCTCGAACT
>CBDURV010000669.1:0-2206 GCA_965369495.1 uncultured bacterium | reverse complement strand
TCGGCGATCTTGACCAACTTCTCGATCCACTTCTCGAGTTGCGGGCCGCGCACGCCCTTGGCGCGAATGACTCCCTTGTGGTCGATCACGTAGGTCGTCGGCCAACCGCTCACGTTCCAGCGCTTGGGAATCGGGCCGCCGGTGCTGCCTGCAAAGAAACTGCGCCAGGTGATGTTCTCTTCCTTGATGCGCTTCTTGAGCTTCTCGCGATCGGGATCGGAGTTGACGCCGATGATGGTGAAGGGACGATCCTTGTAAGTCTGCACGAGCGACCGCTCATGCGGGTACATAGCCCGGCACGGTCCTCACCAATCGCCCCAAAAGTCGAGCAGCACCACCTTGCCACGGTAGTCGGAAAGCTTGAACGCGACGCCGTCGATGTCTTCGCCCTCGATCTCGGGCGCGGTCTTGCCTGTGATCAGGTTGCGCGCTTCGAACAGGTCGCCGGTCGCCTTTTGGCCCGCCGTCATGCGGCCGCCGTAGATCGAAACGTCGCCATACTTCTCCGCCACCACGCTCAGCACGCGCTCGGCGCGCTCGTCGCCCTTGCGCAGCAGCGACTCGCCGTGAATCAGCAGGGCGAACCCCTTCACGTCGCGGTGCGGCGTCTCCTCGATCAGCTTGGCCAAGCGCTCGCTGCTGTTCGGGCCCCACGTCAGTTGGCGAACGACGCCGGACATCTTGGCGGACTTGATGTGGTCGCGCATCAGCGTGCTCAGCGCCTCGTCGCGATTGCCGCCGGTGGACAGCACCATCAGCCATGCGTCGATCGCGGCGTCGGTGCCCGCGTACCTGACCGCAAGCACCCGGAACTTGGGGGCGTAGTTTTTCCGCGGGTGTTGGGAATAGTCGAGCTTGTACTGCTCTTTGCGCGCGCGCGCCTCACGCCACGGCTTGAAGAACTCCTGCGTCGCCTTGTTGTACTCGGCGGTGAGTTCGGTCACGGCCGCCGCAGGATCCGTCTTCGCGGCGCCGGTATCGGGGGGAATAATCGGGGTGGCGGGATCGTCCGCCAGCACCGGTGCCGCGAACAAAGTCGCAGCCAGTAGCCATCGCAAATGCAGCATGGCGCGATCTTAATAGAATCTCGGCGTGCGTATTGTCCTCTGTCTCCTCCTCGTCGCGTTTCCCGCCCCCGGCGCCCCCCTCGACAGCAAGACCCTCAAGAAGATCGAGGCGCTGGGGGTGAAGTGGTGGAAGGCGCGCCCGAAGAACCGGTTCAAGGAGTGGGATTCGGCCCGGCGGGAGGAATTGCTGAAAGAGGCCGACGCCTTCCGCGACCTGCCCGAAGGCAGTTGGCTGGTGGTGCGCGCCGCGCTCTGGAAGTCGCTTAGGAAGTACGGACCCAAGGGCACGGGGCGCGACAAGCTCTTCCTCGACTCGCCCTACAACGAGAAAATGTGGGCCTACGTATCGGGAACGCGCGGCAAGACTCGCGGGCTCGTCATGGGCCTGCATGGGGGGGGTAAGGGGGCCGGATCCGCCGACGGCCCGCGCGGCACGTGGCAGATCAAGGATTGCATGGGCATGTACCCGCAAGGGCTCGTGCTGCAGGGCGACAACTGGAACACGGTGCAGGGCGAAAAGCAGATCCTGTCGCTGATCGAGATCGCCAAGGCGCAGTACGACATCGATCCCGACCGCGTCTACTGCGTGGGGTTTTCGATGGGCGGCACCGGTTCGTGGCACATAGCGGGGCGCTTTCCCGACCTGCTCGCGGGTGCGGCACCGTGCGCCGGCGTCATCATGGCGCGCCCCAAGAGCCAGCTTGCCGACCCCAACGACGTCGAGGCGCTGCAGTACGGCATCCTGCCCAACGTCCGCAACCTCGCGATGTACTCCTTTATCGGTCTCGACGATCGCAACTGCATGCCGGGCACCTTTCTGGTCGCGTGGGATGAGCTTCAGGACCTGATGAAGGACGACCCCACGGGCTACAAGAAGATCCGCTTCAAGACCTACCCCGGCCTCGCGCACGCGTTTCCGCCGGGCGAGCCCAACAAGTGCACGGCGTGGCTGGCGCAACAGAAGCGCGACACGTTTCCGCAAAAGATCGTCTGGCAGTACGCGCTGCGGCCGTTCCCGCTGCGCAAGCCGTTCGACTCGACCACTCGGCTCGTGCAGCGCTGGTTTTATTGGATCCGCTGCGACAACCCGATCGACAAACAGGAGATCTACGCCGAGCGCAAGGGCAACGAGTTCGACA
>CBDURV010000668.1:0-2233 GCA_965369495.1 uncultured bacterium | reverse complement strand
TGCTGGAGCAGAAGGGCGAACCTCGTCTCGCGGTTACGCAGGCGCGTCAGGAAATCGTGCGCAACGAAGCCAACACGATTCGGGCGGCGCGTGCGCACGAGGCGGCGGTCGCCGAACGCGAATCCCGCGAAGTGGAGCTGGAGGGTCAGCGACGTCTGCTCGCGGCGGGCGGCAGCTATCCCGTCGCGCTTGCCAAGGCGGAGGCGGAAGTGCGTGCCGCGGTCGCGCGCGCCAAGAGTGCGGAAGAGGATCTGCGCCGTCTTCGGAAGGAGCACAAGGAGATCGTCGATCGCGGTCGCATCGCGCGCGAACTTTCGGACGACCCGCGCGGTCTGCAGGGCGACGTGCTGCGCATGGAGGCCGAGGTGGAACGCAAGATCGCGCTGCACGAATCGGCGCTGGTCGAAGTGAAGATCGCCGCGCGCGAGTTGGGCTGGTGCGAGGTCAAGGCGTCGGCCGACGGCATCGTCATGAAACTCAACGCGGGGCCCGGCACGACGGTCGGCCCGCGCCACAGCTCGATCGTCGATCTCTATGATCCCGAAAAGCTGCAGGCGCGCATTGACGTGCCGCTCGCTTCGATCGGCGGCATCCGCGCCGGCCAGGAGGTGGAAGTGCGCAGCGAGGCGGCGCCGGGACTCGTCACGCGTGGCGTCGTGTTGCGCATCCAGCGCGAGTCGGACCTGCTCAAGAACACGACGCAGGTCAAAGTACGGCTGCTCGATCCCGACGCGCGTCTGCTTCCGGAAACGCTCTGCCGCGCGCGTTTTCTCGATGATCCGGCGCAGCAGGCAGCCGACGGACAGCCGGTAACGACCACGTTCCTCGTTCCGCGCGGCGCGGTGCGCGAGGGGGCGGTCATGATCTTCGATCCAAGTGATGGCGGAATCGCCAAGCGCGTACTGATCGAGGTAGTCGGGGAAGCCGCGACGGACGTGATCGTGCGCGGCGCCCTTTCGATAACGCAGCGTGTCATTCTTGACGCGGTGAAAGATGGCGACAGCGTCAAGGAGGCAGCCGAATGAGCATCATCGAAGTACACCGCGTAACGAAGATCTATCGTTCCGGCCCCGAAGAGGTGGTCCCTTTGCGCGACCTGACGTTTTCGGTCGAGGAGGGCGACTTCGTTGCCCTGATGGGCCCGTCCGGCAGCGGCAAGACGACGCTGCTTAACCTCATGGCGGGCATCGACCAGCCGTCGCAGGGCGAAATCACCGTCGCGGGCGAGATGATCTCGTCGTTGTCCGCGCGTGAACTCGCCCGCTGGCGCACACGCAACGTCGGTTTCGTGTTCCAGAACTACAACCTGATTCCCGTGTTGACCGCGTTCGAGAACGTGGAGGTGCCGCTGCTGTTGTTATCCATGGCGCGCTCCGAGCGCCGCCAGCGGGTGATGGTCGCGTTGGGCGCGGTCGATCTCGCCGACCGCGCGGGGCATCTGCCGAGCCAGATGTCGGGCGGACAACAGCAGCGGGTCGCCATCGCGCGTGCGATCGTGGCCGACCCGCGCGTGTTGCTGGCGGACGAACCGACCGGCAACCTGGATCGCGAATCGGCGACGGCGACGCTCGATCTGCTGCGTCGCCTCAACGACGAGTACGGCAAGACGTTCGTCATGGTCACACACGATCCGCTTGCCGCCTCGGCGGCCAAACGGCAGGTGCATCTCGACAAGGGCGTCATCGTGGAAAGCAGTGAAGCCGAGAGTGGGGCGAACCATGCGTGAACTCATGCGCTTCATCCCCTACGTCGTGCGCACCGCTTGGCGTGCGCGCACGCGTACGGTCCTGACCATCGTCGGCGCCGCCGTTGCCATGGGGCTGTTCGCCTTCGTGCGCACGGTTGACGAGGGCGTGCGGGAACTCGATCGCCGCGCCTCGCAGCCGGTGCTCGTCGTGTTCCAGGAGAGTCGCTTCTGCCCGTTGACGTCGTACCTGCCCGTACGCTACGCCGATCAGATTCGCGGCGTGGAGGGGGTGGCGGACGTGCTGCCCACGCTGCTGTTCATCAACTCCTGCCGCGCCAACCTTGATCTCGTCACGCTGCACGGCGTCGAACGTGAACCGCTCGACCGCATCTACGACTTCGAAATGCTCGACGGCGACATGGCGGGCTGGAAGGGTCGCTCGGACGGCGCCATCGTGGGCGAGAAGCTGGCCGCCCGCCGCGGCATCCGCGTGGGCGAGCGCGTGCGGCTGGGCGAAGTGGACGTAGACGTTTCGGGCATCATGAA
>CBDURV010000667.1:0-2241 GCA_965369495.1 uncultured bacterium | reverse complement strand
GCGCGGATTGGTCGAGTTGACTGCTGGCCGCGGCGATTCCGGCCAGGCTCCCGACCGCCAGCCCACCGAAGGCGCCCAGCAGCGGCATGATCGGTGCCCAATCCCTCCCGACCGACAAAGCCCTCCCGACCGCCAAATTCCTGCCGACCGCCAAGTTCCTCCCGACCGCCAAGTTCCTGCCGATGGCTCGACCCCGCGAGCGCAGAATGAGAGCGCCGCCCAGCAGGGACGCTTCGATAATCAGCAGCCACGCCGGGCCGGACCCGCCAGAAAGGCGCAGAGTCACGACAGCACCCAGCACGACGCCGGCGCCGGCGAGAGCGAGCGGTCGGTGGGCGAGCGCGGAAAGCATCACCCTGTAGTCGCGCGAAGGGGCAAAAGGTAGCGCGAGTTTCGAAAAATTCGACCGGGACTTGTTCCGGGAGGCTGCGCCGCGTAGTAGGGGGCAGCATGTCGAGCCGCTTTTCCATCCTCCCGTTGTCATTGCTCGCCCTTTTCGCGATCGCCGTTCCGTTGGCGGTAGCGGTGCGCGCCGATCCCGCCGTCCGTTCGTCGGACCTGCTCAAGCACGTCAAAAAGCTCTCGTCCGACAAGTGGGAGGGCCGCGCCACCGGCAGCGAGGGCGAAAAGAAGGCGACCGACTACATCGTGGCGCACTTCAAGAAGCTCGGCTTCCAACCGGCGGGTGACGACGGTGGCTGGTTCCAGGCGGTCTCGATGCCCGCCGGCTACGACGTGGACAAGAAGACCGCGCTGGAACTTCCCGCCATTGTCGGCGGCAAGCAGAAGCCCATTACCTTCGCCTTGGGCAAGGAGTTCTATCCCCTTTCCATATCCGGATCGGGAAGGGTCGAAGGCGAGGTTGTATTCGCGGGCTACGGGGTCCACGCCCCCGACCTGGGCTATGACGACTACGCCGGTCTGGACGCGAACGGAAAGGTGGTGGTCGTCTTCCGCCACGCGCCGACGAAGCGCGGCGACCAGAAGTTCAATCGCGCCATGCGCGTGCACGCCTCGTTTGTTTCCAAGCTCAAGCAGGCGACGGACGCGGGTGCGATCGCGCTGATCGTCGTGAACAACCCGCGCAATTTCCCGACGCCGAAAGGGCCGAAAGCGCGCCGCCGGCCGGACACGGTGCAAAAGCGCAGCGTGGGGGGCGCGGTGGGCCGCATTCCTTGCCTGCACATGACGATGAAGGCGTCCGAAGAGTTTTTCGTCATCCAGTTCGGCGAAGATGCCGCCACGATCGAGGAGCGGTTGGTGGTCAAGGGGCAACCGACGCCCGCTTCGATGCAAGGCCGCGCGAGCGTCCGGATGCAGGTCGAGATCACCCACAAGGAGTTGCACGGCCGCAACGTCTGCGCGCTGCTCCCCGCGGGTGGTCGCGACAGCGTGGACGAAGTCGTCGTGCTCGGCGCGCATCACGATCACCTCGGCTACGGCCAGTGGGGATCGCTCGAACGCTCACCGAAAAAGCGCAAGGAGATCCACAACGGCGCCGACGACAACGCGTCGGGCACCTCGGGTCTGCTTGAGGCGGCCGAGTACCTCGCCAGCCGCCGCAAGGAATTGCGCCGGTCGATTCTCTTCATCACGTTCACGGGCGAGGAGCGCGGACTGGTCGGCTCTGCCTACTGGTGCGACCATCCCACCGTGCCGCTGGCGAAGATCACCGCCATGCTCAACATGGACATGATCGGCCGCCTCGACGGCCGCAAGCTGTTCATCGGCGGCACGAAGACGTCGCCCGCGTTCGAGCCGATCCTGCGCGAGTTGACCAAGGAGGTCGGCATCGACACGACGTTCGGCGCCGGCGGCATGGCCCCCAGCGACAACACGTCGTTTTATCGCAAGAAGCTGCCGGTGCTCTTCTTCTTCACCGGGCTGCATCCGGAGTACCACCGCCCTTCCGACGACTGGAACACGCTCGACATCAAGGGCATGGAAAAGGTCGCGCGCCTCGCCGCGCTGACGACCGAGCGGGTCGCCAATCTCAAGCAGCGGCCGAAGTTCACGCGCGCCGACAAGGGCGGTAGCGGCCCGCCGCGCCCCATCCTCGGCGTCAGTGTCGGTCGCGCCGATGGCGGAGTCGCGGTCGCGGGCCTCGCGAAGGGTGGCCCCGCGGAAAAGGCGGGACTGAAAACCGGCGACGTGATCGTGGAGCTTGACGGCAAGCCGACGTCCGGTCCCGGTGCTCTTCAGCGCATGATGCAGCGGCTCCAGATCGGCCAAAAAGTCTCC
>CBDURV010000666.1:0-2245 GCA_965369495.1 uncultured bacterium | reverse complement strand
GCGGTGCACGAGGCCATGCGCACCCCCGCGCCGAGCAGCCCCATTTCGCCGAAGAAATCGCCGCGCCGCAGGTACTGCAGGATGATCTCGCCGCCCGGACTCTTCTGCGAAACCTTCACGAAGCCGATGCGCACGAGATAGAGCGCGTCCGCCTCGTCGCCCTGCCGCAGGATCACGCTGCCGGGATCGCACGTGACCAACTCCACGCGCTCCTTCAGCCCATCGATGAACTCGTCCGTGAGCCCCTCGAACAGCGGCAGGCTGCGCAGGTGCGTGGCGAGCGCCCGCTCGCGATAGTTCGCATCGAGTTGCGCCCGAAAACCCGTCGATCCGCGCTTGAGGATGTCGAGCACGTTGCGCAGCATCTCGAGCGCCACGACCTCCGTCTTGGCCCGCACCGTCGCGCTGCGCGGGTAGAAGGACATGCAGGTCATTTCGCCAAACAGCTCGCCCGCGGACAAAGTGGCGACGGGATTGTCCTGCGGAAGGTCCACCGGAGCGTCAATGGGGATGGGGCGCGGGGAAGGGGCGTCCGGGCCCTCGTCGTCCCCGCGGCGCACCAACTGCTGCAGGAACGACGCGACGCCGCCGAAGAGACCGCGCCGCCCCGGTTTGCCCACGAGGTGCGCCAGCGGAGTCTCCAGGAAAACCTCCGTTTCTCCCTCCAGCAGCAGGAACGCCGTGGAACCGTACTCGCCCTCGCGGCAGATAATCTCGCCGGGCGCGAAGGTGCGGCGGACGACCGCCCCGAGGTTCTTCTTGAGCAGCGCCTTGGAGCAGCCCTCGAACGCGGGAATCGCGAGGATCTCGGGCAGGGATAACGGCTCACCCCGCAGGCGACCTGCGGGCTCCGCGACAGAATCGGCGACCACGTCGGGGATTCTACGGTGTCGGCGTGTCACCCTGAGCGGCTTCAATGGCGTCGTGCGTGAAATCGTGATTGCCGCCGCCGCCCTCGGACTCTGCCTGCTCGCCGATCCGTGGGCGCACGCGCAGGAGAAGAAGGACGAGCCGATCGCCCCGACGGAGCGCGTCCATCTGGGCGCCGGCTCGTGCGCGTCGCAGGCGTGTCACGGGGGCGGCTTCCCTGAGCGCATGGAGTACAAGGCGTGGGCCACCAAGGACCCCCACAGCAACGCCGTCAAAGTGCTCGGCTCAAAACTCGGCCAGCGCATCGGCGCGCGCCTCGGCATTAAGCCGGAAACTTCCGACCGCTGCCTCAACTGCCATGGCACGACCGGGGTGACGCTGGCCGCCTCGTTCGACCAGGCCGATGGCGTTTCCTGCGAACTCTGCCACGGCGGCGCCAAGCAGTGGCTGGGCGCGCATGTCGATGAGAGTTGGCGCAACCAGCGGCCCGCGTGGAAGGAGCGCTTCGGGTTGCGCGACCTGAGCACGCCCCGCAACCGCGCGCGGCTCTGTGCGAGTTGCCACGTGGGATCGGTGGAGCGCCCCATTACCCACGAGATCATGGCGGCCGGCCATCCGCCGCTCACCTTCGATGCGGCCAAGCAGATGCGCGACATGCATCCGCACTGGAAAGACGAACCGGACCTCTCCGTCAAGACCTGGGTGGAGGGCTTGCGCGAGGGGACCGTCGCGGAACTTCGGCGCATCGCGCGCGCGGCCCGCAACCGCCGCGAGTGGATGGAGTTCTCGGTCTTCGACTGCTACTCCTGCCACCACCCCATCTACCAGGGCACGGCGTACGAAAAGCGCGAGCCGCGCGGCCGGCCCGGCGAGCTTCCGCTCGACCTCGCGACGCTGCACGTCTTCGTCCGGCTAACCGGCGACCGCGACCTGCGCGAGCGCTGCGCCCCGATGCTGGCGCGTGTGGTCGGTCCGCAGGAAGATCCGCGCACGCTGGCGGGCGAGGCGGAAAAGCTCGCCCAAGTTATCGACCGCCTCGATCTGGGCGCCATTCATCTCGAGAGCGACCCGGCCAAGTTGGCCGCGATCTGGCTCACGCGACTCCGTGCGTGGCTGCTCACCGACGAGGAAGTCGCGCGTATTCCCCCGCACCTCATGCAGCAGATCACGTACGCCATCGACGCGCTGGCCGCCGACCGGACGCAGCCCGGCTACCGCGAGGCATACGCGGCCCTGCTGCGCAGCGTGCAGCCCGGCGCGGCCTACGAAGCGAGCGCCAGCGCCCGCCTCGCACTCAGCGCGATCGCCGCCGCAGGCTCGTAATCGTCAGGACGATCGCGAAGAACAGCCCAGCGCCGACCAGCGAAATCGCCAT
>CBDURV010000665.1:0-2248 GCA_965369495.1 uncultured bacterium | reverse complement strand
TTTCCTTGTAGCGCGACTCGACGTGCAGCAGGTAGATCAGCGTGCGGTCGCGCAGTTTCAGCTCGCCGATCTCCAGGTCGCGCACGCCCTTTTCGAAGTGCTGCACCTGAATCACGAGCGGCGACTGCGCGTGGACGAGGTTGGCGTACCAGATGAGCCCGCCCAAAACGGCGAGCACGAGGGCGGGAACTACGTAGCGGCGCACGCCCGGATTGTAAGGGCGGGCAGAACCAGTGCTACGTTCCCTTGACCACGACCATGGTGAGGTCGTCCTCGAAGACGTCGCGCTTCGTGAACTCGGTCACGGCGCGCACCATCTGCGTGAGGATCTCCTCCACCGGACGCTCCTGCAGGCCGGCCAGCAGCGTCTTCACCCGCTCCATCTCGAAGAGTTCCTTGTCGGGGCTCATCGCCTCCGGCAACCCGTCCGTGTAGAGGAAAAGCAGATCGCCCGGGTTGAGCGGCTGGGTTTCGCCGATCGTGTACCGCGCACCCTCGATCAAGCCCAGCGCCGGTCCGGTTTTCGTGAGTTCCTCGAAACTCCCGGTCGCCTTGCGGAAGAGGATGATCTCGTTGTGGCCCGCCGACGCATAGCGCAGCGCGCGGGTCTTCGTATCCACCTCGCCGAAGAAGAGCGACATGAAGTGCCCGGCGGGCATGTCGCGCTCCAGCAGCAGATTCGTCTTCTCCAACACCGTGGCGGGGTCGGTGTCGTTGAGCGTGAAGGCGCGCAACAGCGCCCGCGCGGTCGTCACGAACAGGGCCGCGCCGATGCCGTGGCCGCTCACGTCGCCGATCACGACGCCCATGCGCTTGTTCGCCATGGGGATGTAATCGAAGTAGTCGCCGCCCGTCTCCTCGCAGGGGCGGTTGAATCCGGCGATCTCGATGCGCGGGCGCTCGATGGTCGCCTTCGGAAGCATGCCCTCCTGGATGTCCTTCGCGACGTGGAGCGCGGCCTGCATGCGCTGCTGATCGAGGTACGCCTGCACCAGCATCGCGTTGTTGATCGCGAGCGCGCACTGGCTGCCGAGCGTGGTGAAGAGCTCGAGGTCGCCCTTGGTGAAGCCCTTGGCGGACGCACGGCTGTCGATGTAGAGGACGCCGACGGTGCCATCCGACGTCGTGAGCGGCGCACACATGACGCTCACGAGGCGCAGGTCCAGGATCGACTGGCCGAGCGGAATGTCGCCGCCGCCCGCCGCATCCATGAGCGTTTCCGCCTTGCCCGACTTGAACACCTTTTGCGGGATCGACGTCGAGAACTTCACGTTCGCCGGAAGCGGGTTGCCCATCTTGTCGCGCGCGGTGCGGACCGTCAGCTGCCCCGTCTCCGGATCGGGCAGCAGGATGATGCCGCGATCGGCGCTGGCGATGTGGATCGCCTTGTCGACGATCGAACGCAGCAGCGACTCGAGGTCGGCGTTGCCACTCACGGCGGCGATCGTGTCGAGCAGGATCGCGACGTTGCGCGCGTCCTTCTCCTTGTCGCCGGTCAGGAACCCGGTCTGCTTGGACGCCCAATCCTGGGGCCCGCCGCCGGAAGATGCGGAAGCTACGCTGCTCATTGCTGCCTCGTCTTCGAGACGATCGTTCGGGTGCCCTTGTCGGCGTCCCAAGAGATGTCGAGATGGTCCATGAAGCGCTTAATCAGGAACAGTCCCCGACCGCGCGGCTCTTCGATATCCGGCATCTGATCTGCTTGCGCCAACGCCTTCTCGGCAAATCCGGCCCCACCGCGGCCGGGATCGACCACTTCGAAACGGAACTCCGCGGCCGACACGACCATTGTCACGTCGATCTCATCCTCGGGTCCGGCCGAACCGTGCTCGATGCTGTTGTTAAGAATTTCCGTGGCCACCAGTTGGATCTCTTCCGACTCGTCGTCTCCGTAGTCGGCAAGCTTGCAGAGTGCGTGGATGAAGTGGCGCACCGGCCGCACATACTGCATGTTGGCAGAAAACGAAAGCACGACAAGACCGTCGCCGTTGGACTCAAGAGGAATGTCCATCATGGAGGCGGGAGAAATCCTACTGACCGAGTCCGGCGCGGGCAAGTGCGGTTTCCGCTACTCCTGCGCGCGAAAGCCGCGCGCTTCGAGACGAGCGGCACAGCGCGCGGCGGCCCGGCGATATCCCGCCGCACGCGCGGGATTCGTGTGTGATAGGCCGCGCGCCAAGGCCACCAGCAGGCGCCAGGGCTCGCCCCCCACATCGACTCGCTCCGTGTAGACGCGGGCGATCCGATG
>CBDURV010000664.1:0-2252 GCA_965369495.1 uncultured bacterium | reverse complement strand
GTGCAGCGCCGCATCCTGTTCACGATGGGGCAGCAGGGCATTCGCTCCAACTCCAAGCACCGCAAGTGCGCCAAGGTGGTCGGCGACGTGATGGGCTCGTACCACCCGCACGGCGACTCCTCGATCTACGACGCGCTCGTACGCATGGCGCAGCCCTTTTCGCTGCGCATGCCGCTGGTGGACGGCTCGGGCAACTTCGGTTCGCTCGACGGCGACCCCGCGGCCGCGATGCGCTACACCGAGTGCCGGTCGTCGCCCGAGGCGGACGTGATGCTGGGCGAGATTGGCCAGAAGACGGTCGATTTCCGCCCCAACTACGACGGCACCAAGTCGGAGCCGGTGGTGCTGCCCGCCCAGCAGCCGAACCTGTTGATCAACGGCTCGACCGGCATCGCCGTCGGCATGGCGACCAACATTCCGCCGCACAACCCGGTGGAGGTCTGCAACGCGCTGCTGCGCCTGCTCAAAAACCGCGAGGCGCGCGTCCAGACCCTCTGCAACGACATCCTCGGCCCCGATTTCCCGACCGGCGGGCAGATCCTCACGCCGCACGAGGAAATCGTCGAGATTTATCGCAGCGGGCACGGGACGATTCGTCTGCGCGGCACTGTCAAGCCGGGGCCCAAGCAGCGCGGCGCCAAGGTGCTGATCATCGATGCGATCCCCTACGGCACCAACAAGGCGACGCTGGTCGAGCGCATCGCCGACGTCGTCATCGCGCGCAAGCTGCCGCCGTTGGTGGACGTGCGCGATCTTTCCACCACCGGCGTGAACATCGAGTTGGTGATGAAGCGCGACGCCGACGAGAAAAAGGTGCTCGCCTATCTCTACAAGCACACGCCGCTGCAGACCAACTACAGCCTCAACCTGACCTGCCTCGTGCCGACCGCGAATCCGCATGTGGGCCGCCCCGAGCGCTGCGATCTCAAGATGCTGCTCGGCCACTTCCTCAACTTCCGCATGGATGTGGTCACGCGCCGTCTCGACAACGAACTCGACGCGCTGGAAAAACGCATCCATGTGCTGGAGGGCTTCGCGGCGGTTTTCGACGCCCTCGATCGCATCCTGAAGATCATTCGCGCCAGCGACGGCAAGGCCGACGCCGCGAAGAAGATCATGAAGGAGTTCCCGCTCGACGAGGACCAGACCGAGGCGATCCTGGAACTCAAGCTCTACCGCCTCGCGCGCCTGGAAATCAACATCGTGCGCGAGGAGTTGGATGCGAAGCGGAAGCGCGCCAACGAGATCGGCGTCCTGCTCGGCGACGAGCAGGGGCGCTGGGGCATGGTCGGCACGGAAATCCGGGCGCTGCGCGACGGCTACAAGAAAAACCCCGCCTGCGCGCGCCGCACGATCATCGAGACGGTCGAGGACGAGCCGGAGTTCTCCGAGGACGACTTCATTGTCGCCGAGGAAGCCGTGGTGCTGCTCACGCGCGATGGCTGGATCAAGCGCCAGCGCGAGGTGCGCGACCTCTCCAAGACGAAGGTGCGCGAGGGCGATGCGGTGATCGCCGCGGAACCGGGTTCCACGCGCGCGTCGATCGTCTTCTTCTCCAACTTCGGTACCGCGTACACCACGCGCATTTCCGAGATTCCGGCGACCACCGGCTACGGCGAGCCGATCCAGAAGAAGTTCAAGCTCAAGGACGGCGAGCGGATCGTTGCCGCCTATTCGCTCGATCCGCGGCGTATTGGCAAGATCGGCGGGCCGGACGACGAGGAGGTTCCGCCCATCCACGCGCTGGCGGCGACCAGCGACGGCTATGCGCTGCGCTTCACGTTCGCGGCGTTCCTGGAGCCGAGCACGCGCAGCGGCCGCAAGTTCGCGCGACCGCGCGCGGGCGCGCATGTGGTCGGCGTGCAACGCATCAACGGCGAGGAGATCGTGCTCGCCGCCAGTCGCAAGGCGCGCGCCATGGTCTGCCCCGCCGAGGAGATCAACTTCCTCGCCGGGCCGGGCAAGGGCGTGCTGCTGATCAAGTTGGCCAAGGACGACGAACTACTCGGCTTCCACCCGTCGCGCGGCGATCGCGATTTGCTGGTCGTCGAAACCAACCGCGGCGCCACCAAGACCGTTTCGACCGGCAAGTACGAGGTCACCGGCCGCGGTGGCAAGGGACGCGAAATGCAGAAGTCGGGTCACTTCGTCAAGATCCAGGAACGACCGATCGAACCCCCGGAGGTCCTGTCGTGACGGGCAAACGCTACACCGCCAAGGACATCACCGTCCTCGAAGGGCTCGACCCGGTC
>CBDURV010000663.1:0-2257 GCA_965369495.1 uncultured bacterium | reverse complement strand
GACCGCGGCCTCCTCGCGAATGATCTGGCGCTCCGCCTTCGCAAGCTCGCGCATCACCTTGAAGGTCTGCTCGTCGCGGTAGTGGTCGAGCATCACCTCGGCGGCCGCCATCCGCATACGCCAGTCCTTCGACGCGGCGGCCTTGAGCAGGTGCGACTTGACGCCGGGGCCGCCAATGCGGCCCAGCGCGCGTAGGCTCTCGTACTTCATGACCGCATCGACGCCGGCGATCTTGTTGTCCTCGCGCTGGTAGATGGCGATCAGCGAGTCGCTCGCCCCCAGGTAGCGCAGCTTGCTGAGCGCCTCGATGGCACTCAGGCGAATGATGGGGTTCCCGTTCGCCAGCGGCACCTCCGCGATCCACGCCATGACCTCCTCGTCCTTGGTGCGTGACAACGCGCGCCCGAGGTAGTCGGGCAGGACCGTCTTCGCCTTCTTGAGCACTTCCTTGTACATGGCCTTGACCGCCTTGAAGTCGCCCACGTCGACGATGGAGTACATCGCGTTGATTTGCGCGCGCACGTCGCTCTCGCGCTTCATGATCCGGCGCAGCGCCTTGTCGGTTTTCTTGCACGGCAGGGAGCCGAGTCGCACGATCAGCGTCCGGCGGCGGCGCACCGGCACGAGGTCGTGGTTGCCCGAAATTGCGTCGTATTCCTTGATCGTCTCCTTGGCCACCTTTTCAATCGCCTTTTTGTCGGTAGGCGGCGCCCAGTCCGATGCCAACGACGTGGGCACGAACAGGAAGACCATCAGAATCAGAAGTCGGGGAGCAGCGGCGACCATAGTCCGTCATCGTAACCGCGCGCGGGAGCGCTTCATCCTCCCCGAATGGGGCAAATCCCGTAACTGGCCGATTGCCGGTCAGTTCCCGAGATTCGGAACGCCACGCGGGTCGCGCTCGTGACAATCGATGCAGACGACGGCCTTCCGCAGGAGCCCGCCACCCTTGCGATTGAGCGCGCGCACCCAATCCTCCATGATTGTGGCCATCGCCGCCCGACCCGGGCGCTTCCCCGCCGCAACCAGCGGAAGATCGCCGCGCTCGATGGCGCGCTCCATGCGCTCGCCGTGCGAACCGTGGCAGAGCGAACAGAGCATGCCGGCGGGCGCGGAGTCCACCAAAAGCGGCTGCCACCGGGGCGCCGGATCGGCGTTGTCCGGTCGCTCCCGCAGCGCCCGCACGAACGCATGCATGTGAGGCGCCATGGCCCGCTCCTCGTCGCTCCAGGCGGCGGCGCCGCGCGCATTCATCCACGCGCGGCCACCGACCACGAGCGCGAGGCCGGCCAGCAGACCGGCGGCGAACTTGAGCCAACGACGTCCCATCGCGCCGGATTCTAGCTGGCGAGACGGTCTCGCATTGATAGTCTCGATAGCGGGATGCGGAGTTTTCGAATCACGACGGGGCTGGTCCTCGTACTCCTCTCGCAATTCGCGGCCGCCGAACCGGACGCGGCGATCGCGCATCCGTTGCGCTGGTCCGACCCCAACGGCACCCCGGCCGGAACGCGGCGCAGCGCCTGCCTGCCGCTCACCGACGACGTCGAGGAGAGTTGGAGCCTGCGCCTCCCCGGCGCCGTGGCCGCACCGATCATCTACTGGGAGCGCATCGCCTATCTCATCTGCCGCGGGAAGAAGGAGAGCCACTATCTCGTCGCGGTCGATGTGATCGAAGGCAAGCTCCTGTCCAAGAAACTGCTACCCAAAGGGCCTCCGCCGCAACCCGTGGTCTGGGACGGGCGCGTCTACATGACCATCGGCGGCACGGAGTTGACGGAGTACTCCCGCGCGGGCAAGACGTTCAACCGCGTCTACACGCACAAGCTGGCGCAAACGACGCTGTCGCATCCGATCGTGTTCGAGAACGAGATCTACGTCGTAGCCGACGGGTTCCTGATGCGCATCCGCGCGCGACGACGCTCGCCGGTCTGGACGGCCGGCGACGGTGGCCTGCGTGGTCGGCCCGCCCTCTACGCAAAACACATCTACGTTGTCGGCCGGGGGCAGGAAGTCGGCTTCCGGCCGTCGATGCACCTGTACGTGTTCGATCGCAAGGACGGCAGTCGTGTCCTGGCGCACGGCGTCGCTGAGTACCAGCGAGGCGGCATTCCGGACGCGAGCAAACCCGCTTCGATTACCGTGACCGAATCCCAGGTGATCATCGGCGCCCCCACCCCGCTCCGCACCCGCGGCGTTGCCTGCAGTCACGTGATGATCGACCGCCGCTATCAGGACAACGTGCTGACGGTCGGGC
>CBDURV010000662.1:0-2274 GCA_965369495.1 uncultured bacterium | reverse complement strand
GTTCGGGGTCGAGCCGGGAGTCCGCCGGGATGGGACCGTCCGAATCGCGCATCAACTCGAAGAAGCGGCGCGCCGAGGCGGGCGCGAGACCGAGCGCGGGATCGCGCCCGAAGCCCGTGATGTGCGTCTTGAGCGCGCCCTCCTGCGCGGGGTCGAAGACCACCACGCCGGCGTGCGTCACACCCAGCCGGCCGACCGTGGCGTCGAGCAGCACGAGCAGCAGATTGTCGATCTCCATCGCGGAGAGAATCGAGCGCGCCACGCGATTGACGGCCAACAGCTCGGTGTTCTGGCCCTCGACCAGCGACAGCTTCGCCGCGCAATCGGCGTGCAGTTCCGCCAGTGCGCGCAGCGTCTCGACCGCGCGCAGCGCGCTGTCGCCGTCTTCGGCGGGCACATCCACGTTGACGATCGATCCGACAGCACCGGCCGCGCGCACGCCGCCGTTGCGCGCGGCGCGCGCGAGTTGCGGCAGAAGCTGCTCGGGCATTCCGTCACCGTCGCCGGAGGACGGCGTCAGCTCGTGGCGCCGCGCCAGGCTCTGCAGCAGCAGCCGGAAGGTCTCGCGGAACGCTTCGTAGACGCCGGTGCCGCTGGTGGCGACGGTCTCGTAGACCGGCTCCGTTCCAGGCACGAGCATCTCGCGCAATTCGCGCGTCGGGATCGCGTCGGGGGCGTCCTGCTTGTTGAAGCACCAGACCACCGGCAGATCGGTCCGCGAACGGTCGGTCTGCGCGAGCACCTCATCCAGTTCACGCGAAAACACGCGGTTGCCGGCGAGCGCCGAGCGCATCGCATCGGCCACGAACACGACGGCGTCGGCGTCGCGCAGCAGCGCCTGCCGTTCGGGGCCGCGATCGACGCCGCCGGGAACCGCGGTCACGCGCACGCGCAGCTTGTGGCCACCGAACCGGAACTCCTCGATCGGCAGCATGTCGAAATAGACCGTGCTGCCGTCGCTGCCTGCGAGGCTATACATCGACGATCGACCTTCGGGGTCAACCGAACGTTGCACCGCGGCCAACGCCTCCGACTTACCGGAGGCCGAGGGCCCCCAATAGACGATGTGCGCTTCCAGCGAGTTCCGATGCGTGTCAATACGACTCATGGCGCCTTATTGCCTGCCCCTACTTCGGCGCTTCTCGGGTCGCGCTTGATCGCAATTGCCCGCCCCGATCCGAGACAGTAGGGTTTGCAGCCATGCCGCGCCCTTCCCACGCCGCGCGGGGCTTCCCGGGCCCCCTCATTGGCCCCCTCATTGGTGTCGTTCACATGCTCGCCCTGCCGGGCAGTCCCGGCTATGGCGGCAGCATGAAAAAAGTGGCCGCGCGCGCGGTTTCCGATGCGAAGTCGTACGCCATGGGAGGCGCCGACGCGCTCATTATCGAGAACTTCGGGGACGCACCGTTCCTGAAAGGAGCGCTTCCCGCCGAGGTGGTCGCGGCGTTCGCCATCTGTGCACAGGCGGTGAAGGATGCCGTCGATATCCCTCTGGGAATCAACGCGCTCCGCAACGACGCGCGCGCCGCACTGGGAGTCGCCTGCGCCGTGGACGCGCAATTTGTCCGCGTCAACGTACTCGCCGGCGTGGTGGCAACGGATCAGGGCATCATCGAAGGCTGCGCCGCAGAATTGTTGCGCCTGCGCGCGGCACTCGGACTCGCCACGCGCATCGCGGCCGACGTGCACGTCAAGCATGGCCACACGCTGCACGCCGACGCGGTCGGTCCGGCGGCGAAGGATCTCGTCGCGCGGGCGGGCGCCGACGCGGTCATCGTGACCGGCCCGGCAACCGGAAGTGCCGCCGCGATCGAGGAGGTCGAGGCGGTGCGCGGGGCCATCGGGAACGCGCCCCTGCTGGTCGGTTCCGGCGTGACGGAAGCGAATGCCGCCGAGTTGCTCGCGGTGGCGGACGGCCTCATCGTCGGGACATCCCTCAAGCGGGGCGGCCGCACGTCCGCCGCCGTCGATCCCAAGCGCGTCGAGCGACTGGCAAAAATCGTCCACGCCTAGCCACGAAAAAGCCGCCTTTCGGCGGCCATCGTCTCAACGCCTTACGGCATTGACCGGGATCAATCTAACGTCGGCCAGAGGCCGCCGTCTCAACGCCGTTGGCGTTGAACCAGAAAATCGTCTCAACCGCGCCAGCGGTTGAACCAGAGGTGGACTGCCTCTCTCAAAAGGCCGCCCGTCTCAACGCCGTAGGCGTTGAACCAGCAAAGAAGTCGAGCCAGGGGGAACAGTCTGAGAATAGGGTAATGGTATGGAGTGAAG
>CBDURV010000661.1:0-2284 GCA_965369495.1 uncultured bacterium | reverse complement strand
CCAACTCCATGCCGTCGATGATGCCGGCCGCGATGCCCATGATGTTCTTGAGCGCGGCGCCGAGTTCCGCGCCCACGCGGTCTACGCTGGTGTAGACGCGGAAGGTGGGGCTGTTGAACGCGCGCTGCAGCATCGTTGCCTCGTCGCCCGCGACGACGACGGCGGTCGGTTCGTGCAACGCCACTTCGCGCGCGATGCACGGGCCGGTGAGCACGGCGGTGGGCACTTCCGCGCCCATCACTTCGTTGTAGATCTGCGTGGGGAGCAGCCCGGTCTTCAGTTCGATGCCCTTGGAGAGCGACACGAACGGTGCGCGCACGAGCGTGTCGCGCATGCCGCCGAAGATGTCGCGCATGTACTGGGTGGGAACGCCGCCGACGATGATTTCCGCCGCGCCCACGTCGCCCGCCGTGACCGTCATGCGATCGGGAAACCGGAAGCTCTTCAGGTAACGCTCGTTCTCGCGGCACTCCTGCATGTGCGCCGCGCGCTCGGCGTCGCGCGCCCAGAGCACGACGTCGTGGCCGGTCTCGGCGAGGTGGATCGCCATGGTGGTGCCCCACGCGCCGGAGCCGATAACAGCGATGCGCATTAGGGTTCCGTCCCCCGCAGGATGCGGCGAATGTTCGAGGTGTGTCGCAGGACGACCAGCACCGCCAGCAGCACGGTCAGCATCAGTACGGAGTTGCCCGCGGTGCCGTGGACGTACGTCGCGATCGGCAACGTCACGCCGAGCGCGATGGATCCGAGCGCGACGGTTCGCGTGAGGGCGAAGACCAGCGCGAGGGCGGCCAGCGCGATACCCGTCGCAACCGGTTCGAGGGCGACAAAGACGCCGATGGTGGTCGCTACCCCCTTTCCGCCCATGGTCTTGAGGTAGGGCGTGAAGACGTGGCCGAGCACGGCGGCGAGACCGGCGGCGGCGGGCCACGGATCGCGCGTGAGGTCGAGCAGCTGCGGCAACACGCCCGCGGCGATGTAGCCCTTGCCGGCGTCGAGCAGGAAAATGCCCATGAAAGCGCCGAGACGCGCCTTGCCCTTGAAGTGGCGGGCCGCGTTCGTGGCGCCCACGTTGCCGCTGCCCGACTTGCGGATATCCCGCCGCAGGACGATCGCGACCAGCAGCAGCGCGAACGGAATCCCGCCGAGCAGGAACGAAAAGACAATCAGCAGAACGGCGGGCACGGAAGGAGACGATACCTGTGGGGCGCGTGGCGCGCTACCATCCCGCCGTGGACGCGGCGCGGACAATCGGCATCGACACCGGGGGCACCTTCACCGATTTCAGCGTGGCGGGGCGGGTCCACAAGGTGCGTTCGTCGCCCGACGATCCGGCGCGCGCGGTGTTGGAGGGGCTCGGGGAGTTGGGTGTCGATGCGGGGTGGCGCGTCGTGCACGGGACCACGGTTGCCACGAACGCGTTGCTGACCGACTCGTGCGCGCCGACGGCTTTCGTCACGACCGCCGGGCTGGAGGACCTGCTTGAAGTGGGGCGGCAGGATCGCGCCGACCTGTATGCGCTTGAACCGGTGGCGCGCCCGTCGCTGGTTCCGCGCGCGTTGCGGTTCGGCGTGAAGGAGCGTCTGGCGCCCGACGGTAGCGTGGAGGTGCCGCTGGAAGTGGGCGACCTCGCGGCGCGCATCGCCGCCAGCGGCGCGCAGGCGATCGCCATCTGCCTGCTGCACGCCTACCGCGACGGGCGGCACGAACAAGCACTCGCCGAAGCGCTGGCGAGCACCGGCTTGCCGATCTCGATCAGCAGTCGCGTCGCGTGCGAGTTCCGCGAGTACGAGCGCGGCATCACAACGGCGGCCAACGCATCGCTGATTCCCGTGTTGTCGCCCTACGTGCGGCGCTTGGCGGATGCGCTCTCGGATCATGAACTCGAAATAATCCAGAGCAGCGGCGGTACCGCGTCGCCCGACGAGGTGATCGAGCGGCCCATCTCCACCGTGTTGAGCGGCCCCGCCGGCGGCGTCGTGGCGGCGACCGATCTCGCGCGGCGCCACGGCCTCGAGTCGGCGGTGAGTTTCGACATGGGCGGAACCTCGACCGACGTGGCGCTGCTGCGCGGCGACTACGAGGTGCGGCCCGAGTTCCGTTTCCGCGGTCTGCCGCTGCGCGTGCCGGTGCTCGACGTGCACACCGTCGGTGCGGGCGGAGGCTCGATCGCGTACCTGGATGCGCTCGGCGCGCTGCGTGTCGGGCCCGAGAGCGCGGGTGCGATGCCCGGACCCGCCTGCTACGGAACCGGCGAGCGCGCCACCGTCACCGACGCGCACCT
>CBDURV010000660.1:0-2286 GCA_965369495.1 uncultured bacterium | reverse complement strand
GAAACGACCAGACCGACCGTCGGCGAACGATTTGTCGTGGGGCCTCGAGTGTCGGGGAGCCAGCACTTGGACATCCGAGGCCCCACGACAATTCGTTCACGAGTGGCTGACCTGGTTGCGGCGCAAAGCTCAGAGCCCAAAGCCCAAAGCCGGTGCGAGACTACATCACCGAAGTAAGCACGCGGCGCAGGTTGCCGCCACACACCTTGTCGATGTCGCCCTCGGAGTAGCCCGCATCGGCGAGCGCGTCGGCGAAGCGCGGCAGGTCGGCGGCACTGTGGAAGCCGCCCGGCAACTGGTCGCGGCCGAAGCCGCCATCCATGTCGCTTCCGATTCCGACGCCGTCGACGCCGCAGATCTCGATCATGTGCGTCAGGTGGCGCACGGCATCGGAGAACGACGGCCGCCCGTCGCCCAGGAATCTGTTGTAGAGCACGAGCGCAGCGACGCCGCCGCGTTGCGCAACCGCGCGCAGATGGTCGTCCGTGAGGTTGCGCACATGCGCGTAGACCTCGTCCGCCCCGACGTGGCTCGCGATGATCGGACCGCGCGCGGTTCCAAGCAGATCGTCCACGCTCATGCGACTCAGGTGCGAAACGTCATGCACCATGCCCAGCCGATCCATCTCGCGCACGAGCGCGACGCCATCGGCGGTGAGGCCGCTGTCCCCGTCGCACCCGGCGGCCCAGCGGTTGTTCCGATTCCAGGTAAGCGCGGCGACGCGAATCCCGCGCCGGTAGTAGTCGCCCATCTCCTCCGGCTCGGCGATCGGTTCGCAGCCCTCCATCAGGCCGATCAGGCAGAGCTTCTTGCCGGGCGTGCACATGCCGACATCCATCACGTCGGCGGGCCAGATCACCTTGCCCTCACTGCGTCCCGGCAGCGCCTCGTAGTAGGCGAGCTGCTGCTCCGCCACGTCGGCGGCCGTCGCATCCTCGTCGTCACGCTCGGCGCAAAAGACCGTGGCGCACGCGAGGGTGACCCCGCCCGCGAGCAGGTCGGGAAGTCCGGCGGCGGAGTCGGGGTGCCCGGAGACGAAGTCGCGGCCGTTCCTCAGGCTCGACCAGGCGATGTCCAGGTGGGCATCGGAAAATGCTCTCATACGAGGGGCGCGGGGGATTGACCTTGGGGTGCGACGAAGGCGGTTAAGTCCTTGAACCGCATTAAGTTATCGCCTGTCGCGAGGGTGCGCAAGCCGCGCACGATCCTGATAACGTTAGACGGCGAGCCATGCAAGGCGTCTTACCCGTTACCCCGGAGGAAGTTGCCGCCGCGCATCAGCGCCTCCACGGCATCTGCCACACCACGCTCTTCTTCACCTGCTCCGCCCTCGACGAGGTTGCGGGATGCCGGGTGTTCCTCAAGGGCGAGAATTTCCAGCGCGTCGGCGCCTTCAAGCTGCGCGGCGCCTACCACTTCCTGAGCCGCCTCGACGAAGCCGAGCGGGCGCGCGGCGTCGTGGCAGCCTCGTCGGGCAACCACGGCCAGGGGGTGGCGCGCGCCGCGAACCTGTTCGGCTGCCCCGCCGTCATCGTGGTGCCGGAGGACGTGATCGCGTCCAAGCGCGAGGCGATCGAGCGCGACGGCGCCGAGATCGTGGAGTGCGGCTTCACCACCGACGAACGGTTCGCGGAGGCGCGCCGCATCGCCACCGAGCGCGGAATGACCTTCGTCCACTCCTACGACCACCCGTGGATCGTGGCGGGCCAGGGCACGGTGGGCAAGGAGATGCTGGAGGCTGTTCCGCATCTCGATGCGCTGGTTCTGCCGATCGGCGGCGGCGGCCTCGCTGCGGGCATCGCCGTCTGGGCCAAGGCGCGCAACCCGCGCATCAAGATCTACGGCGTCGAACCGGAGGGCTGCGATTCGATGGGACAGTCCATCGCCGCGGGCGAACCGATCACGATCGAACCCTTCGCCTCCATCGCCGACGGCCTCCGGTCGTGCAGGCCCGGCAACGTCACCTACCAGATCTGCGCCGCGCTGCTCGACGGCATGATCACGGTCACCGATGCCGAGATCGCCGAAGCGGTGCGCTTCCTGCTGGGCCGCGCGAAGATCCTCGTGGAGCCGAGCGGAGCCGTGGGCATCGCCGCCCTGATGCATCGGAAACTGCCCGACACGCCGGTCACGGCAGCCACCGTACTGACCGGCGGCAACGCCGACTTCGATGTGCTCGCCCGTATCCTGAAGGGCGAGTTCGAATGACCACGTCTAGCCTGCATTACTCGCGAGACCCGCGGTTCTGGCCGGTCCGCAACGCCGATCTCCGCGTCTCTCGTCGTC
>CBDURV010000659.1:0-2286 GCA_965369495.1 uncultured bacterium | reverse complement strand
GCTTCCATCCCGATTTCCGCCCCCGAGTGCCCGGAGTCTATCGAGGCGCGCAGTCCCGTTTGGAGCCCTTCGAGTGAGATCTTGCGCCGTTGGCACGAGACGATCAGCCAGAATCCGAATGGCTCGGCAAGTTCGCGATTGGCGAGTTCGACACCCGCGCGGCGGTGTCGCGCGGAGGCGAGAAGTTCGACCGCGTAGTTTGCGCGCGTCATCGAAGTGAGCCGATCCGCGATGGGCAGCAACGCCTCCAATCCGCGGTCGCCGATTGCGATCAGGCAGCGCCCGGCGAAATCGGCCCAAGTGTTGTTTTCGATCGCTTCCCGGTAGCGTGGAATCCACTCCTCCGGATCGAGTCCGCTCGAATGCCGCGCAAACGCCCCCTGCGCCAACGCGTTCCCGGAGACGGCCTCCTTCCAGAGCAGGTCGATGGCCTCTGCGCCATACCGCGCGTGACCCACCAACTGTTCCGCCGCGGCCGTCCGTCTCGCGAAGTCCGCGTCGGCCATGAGCGCGACCAACGTCGGCACCGACGCCTCGTCCGTCCCCCTGCCGCTCTCGCGCAGCACCCGCGCGGCGGCGGCGAGCTCTGCCCGGTTGCCTCGCACGAGCATCGAGTTCAGCATGTCCGTGGGCAGCAGATCCGACATGCCCGCAGACCGCACCGCAAGGATCAGGCTTGCGCGTCTTCCGAGCGACTCGTCGGCCAGCGCGACGCGAAGCTCGTTGGCGGCGATACGAAGATCGCGTCCGGTCCACCTCAAGGCGAGTGCCGCGCGCTCGCGAACCACGGGGTTCGTGTCGGATAGGCGGCGGGCCAACGCGGGCACGACGTGGCGCCCGGCACGCAGGAGCGCGCTTCGATCGAAGAGGTCGGTCGCCTCCTTGCCGGACATGCACGAGCGGGCGAAAAGCTCAGCGCCCGCGGGGCCCAACTCGGCGAGCGCGAAAAGCGCTTCCGCGCGTACGTTGGCCTTGTCGAACGCGAGCGGCGTGAGCAGTTCGACGGCGCCCGGCATGCGAGTGCCCGCGAAGCCGATCACGCGCGCTGCGCCCATGCGGCCAGTCGCGTTCTGGTGTCTGGCCAGGGAACGAATCGCCTCCACCGAAGCGGGCAGCAGATTGGCGAGCGTGCGCGCCAGCGAATCGCGCATGTGTCCCCAACGGTCGTCCCTGTCGGCCAGCAGTTCCGTGAGCGTAGGAATGGCATACACCGCTCGCGCTTCCATCGCTTCGATGGCCGCGATCGACTCGCGCCGCTTGGCGTAATCGCCGAATCGCAGATGGTAGAGCAAGAGGCGCGGGGCGTCGTTCGCGGGCTCCGCTGCGGGCCGCGCCTCCAATTCCGTCGGTCCTTGCTCGGCCCGCGTCGTTGTCCGCCGCGCTACGCGGGAGTCACCCGCGGCCCCGGTGCGCTCTGTCGATTGCCAGACGAGTACGCCACTTAGCAGCACCGCACTCACCCCCGCAGCCGCGACCACTCCCGCGGAGAGCAGCGGCGTGGCGGCCGCCGCCGATGACGAGAACAGCGGTAGCGCAGCGATCGGCGCCAGCAGCGCACGCCAGTCCTTGCGATGGCGCGCCAGCTTGCCGCGCAACTGTTCCAGTCCGCGCCGCAGACGCGACTCGATGGTGCGCACGGACACCCCGGCGTGCTCCGCGATGACGCGCGGCGCATAACCATCGAGGAAGCGGTGCACGATGGCCGAGCGGTAGGGCTCATCGAGTTCCTCCACCGCCTGCATGAGGAGCTTTTCGGTCTCGATGCGGGCCAGTACTTCGTCAGGGCTTGAGGGGGCTTCGGGGGGCGGAGCGTTTTCGTGGCGCTTGCGGCGACGGCCCTCCGCGCGCCGATGAGCCAGCGAAAGATTGCGCACGATGCCCGCCAGCCAACCGCGCACGCGCGCCGGATCACGCGGCGCCGAGCGCAGGCCCACCGCCATCGCCTCTTGCACGACGTCGTCCGCGTACGCGTCATTGCCCAGCAGCGCGCGGGCGAGCGAGCGCAGGAAGTCCGCGTGGCGCGTCAGGTCTTCGATGGGCATGGAGGCCTTCGTCATACCATTCAGTTGCCACGCGCCGCCGTATCCCTCCCGGAATCTGTTCCTGCCATCTGCGGCGCGCTCACACGTCAGACGCTTTCCTTCCTCCCCGACCTCGAGAAAAACAACAACCGCACCTGGTACCCCGAACTGACCGTGCGGCCCCGGCGTCCCGCTCGATGATTTAGACCGGTAGTTACTCGAGAATCGCGCGGGCGGCAAAGCGCACATCCGCGTCGGGTTCGTT
>CBDURV010000658.1:0-2291 GCA_965369495.1 uncultured bacterium | reverse complement strand
GCGCTCAAGGACAACATCAGCACGACCGGCATGCCGACCACCTGCGGATCGCGCATCATCGAGGCCTACGAGCCGCCCTACGACGCGCATGTCGTCGAACGGCTGCGCGAGGCGGACGCGATCTTGTTCGGCAAGACCAACATGGACGAGTTCGCCATGGGCTCGAGCACGGAGAACTCCGCGTTCGGCCCCTCGCACAACCCCTACTCGATCCACCACACCACGGGCGGATCGTCGGGCGGGTCGGCCGCCGCGGTCACCGCGGGACTGGTCCCGTTGGCGCTCGGCAGCGACACCGGCGGTTCCATCCGCCAGCCGGCCGCCTTCTGCGGCATCGTCGGCATGAAGCCCACCTACGGCCTCGTGTCGCGCTACGGACTCGTCGCATTCGCCTCGTCGCTCGATCAGATCGGGCCGTTCGCACGCAACGTCGCCGACGCGGAGTTGCTGCTGGAGGTGATTGCCGGGCACGACGCACGCGATGCCACCTCTTCGGTGCGCGCCATGCCGCCCGCTGCGGCCAACGGTTCCGGTTCCCTGCGCGGACTCAAGATCGGCATTCCGATCGAGTACTTCGGCGAGGGCATCGCACCCGAGGTGCGCGCTTCGGTCGGATCGGCGCAGGCGGTGCTGCAGCGCATGGGCGCCGAGACGGTCGAAATGAGCCTGCCGCTCACCAAGTACGCCATCGCCGTCTACTACATCGTCGCGCCGAGCGAGGCGTCCTCGAACCTGGCCCGCTACGACGGCATGCGCTTCGGCGAACGCGCCGACGGCGCCGACTCCTACGAGGTCTTCGCGGGCACACGCGGCGAAGGCTTCGGCAAGGAGGTCAAACGCCGCATCCTGCTGGGGACCTTCGCCCTCTCGAGCGGCTACTACGACGCCTACTACGGCCGCGCCCAAAAGGTGCGCGCCGCGATCCGGCACGAAATGGAAAACGCGTTCGAGGAGGTGGACGTGATGCTCGCGCCGACCACGCCGACCGTCGCGTTCCGTCTGGGAGACAAGATCGATGACCCGCTGGCGATGTACATGAACGACATTTTGACGGTCGCCGCCAACCTCGCCGGCAGCCCCGCCATTTCGCTGCCCTGCGGCCGCAACGCCGAAGGCATGCCGATCGGCCTGCAACTCATGGCGCCGCGCTTCGGCGAGGCGAAACTGATGCGCGTCGCACGCGCCTACGAGAACGAGGCGGCTCCGCCCTTCCCGTGGCCCGCCGAGCCGGAAGGGAGGCGCGCATGATGAAACGGACCCTCGTCGGCATGGAGGTGCACCTCCAGCTGCGCACGAAGAGCAAGATGTTCTGCCGCTGCCCCGTCCGCTACGGCGCGCCGGCCAACACGCTCACCTGCCCCGTCTGCCTGGGCCTTCCCGGAGCGCTGCCGGTGCCCAATCGCGATGCGATGCTGATGGGTCTGGCGCTCGCCACCGCACTCGGCTGCGAGATCGCCGAGCAGACGAAGTTCGACCGCAAGAACTACTTCTACGCCGACCTTCCCAAGGGCTACCAGATCAGCCAGTTCGACCGTCCGCTCGGCACGAACGGCAAGTTGGAAATCGTCACCGATGACGGCGTCAAGGAGATCCGTATCCGCCGCCTCCACATCGAGGAGGACGTCGGCAAGAGCGCGCACGAGGACGACATCTCGCGTGTCGATTTCAATCGCGCCGGCACGCCGCTGGTCGAGATCGTGACCGAACCGGACATGCGTTCGCCCGAGGAGGCGCGCGCCTATCTCACGGCGTTGCGCACGCTCGTGCAGTACCTCGACATCAGCGACGCCAACATGCAGGAGGGCAACCTGCGCTGCGAACCCAACGTCAACATCCACATCAAGACGGCCAGTGATGCCGGAGATCGGGGCGTAATCAAGACGCCGGTCAACGAGATCAAGAACCTCAACTCCGTCCGCCACGTGGAACGCGCCATCAAGAGCGAAGTGCAGCGGCACATCGATGCCTACCGCGACCGCGGCGCCGCCTTCGCCGACGAGCCGCGCTCGACGCTCGGCTACGACGAGAAGGCGGACTCCGTCTACGTCATGCGCAACAAGGAAGAAGCGCACGACTATCGCTACTTCCCCGAGCCCGACATCCCGCCCATCCACATCGGCGCGGCGTGGCGCGGCGAGGCGACCGGGCGCGTGCCGGAACTCCCGTGGGCCAAGCGGGCGCGTTTCGCCGAGGCGTACGGGCTCAACGACTACGACGCCAACACGCTCTGCCGGGAGCGCGGCATCGCCGACTACTTCGAGCTGGTGGTCAACGCGGGCGCCGATCCCAAG
>CBDURV010000657.1:0-2311 GCA_965369495.1 uncultured bacterium | reverse complement strand
CGGGAATGGTGTCACCGATTTTGATGCTCATAGTGCCCCGAATATCGCACGCGAACGCTGCCGGGCATCGTTTCTAATGGGGTGATGGCGCGCCTGATCTTGTCGATTCTTATCGCGGCGGCGACCGCAAGCGCCGCTCCCACCCTGGCGCGCCCGCCCAAGGGCGGCATTCTGGCCTACGCCGGGCCGCTCTGGCAGGCGTGGCGCGAGTCAAAGCGCGCGGGCACGCTCACCGTCAGGCTGCACACCGGCAGCCTCCAGCGCGAGGTCACGCTGCCCAAGGGGCATCTGTTCCTGCTGCTGCTGGGCGACGGCACGGTCGTGACGACGCCGGCCAACCGCAAGTACGTCACGCTGCTCAAGCCCGGCGGCAAGCGCATCGACCACGCCCCGTACGTCTGGAAGAAGGTGACCCGCCTAGTCGAGGCCTACCGCGACGGCATCGTCGTGCAGCGCGACTCGTTGGGCACCGGCCACCTCTTCTTCGTGCCCTGGGATCGCGGCGAACTCAAGCGGGACAAGCGCGTCCGTCTGACCAAAGAAGAAGTGCTGGTCGAGCCGAAGCCGAGAGTCATACGCCACGGCAGCAATCTCTACTTCGCCGGCGAACGGTTCAACCTCGCGACGAAGCAGCGCGAAACGTTCGTCTTCGACACCGACGAGCAGGAGTTCCTGTTCGACGGCAAGCACATCGCCGACGCACGCACCGGACTGCTGCTGCGCGTCGACACGCTCTATTTCGTGCGCCCCACCGCGAACGGCGTCGAACTCGCCTCCCGCCCGCGCGGCACGACCAACGCCAAACGGCTGGGCGACTTCCGCATTCCGGAACGCGACCCCGGCGAAAGCGTGCGCGGCGGCAACTGCGTCAGCTTCAAGCCGAACCTGCGCGGTTGGCGCCATGTGCGCTGGGATCGCGAAGGCCTCGTCTACTGGAACGGCAAGCAGTGGACGCGCATCGCCTGGCCCCCGCGCCCCCCCAAAAAGTCGTAGCGGCCGGTAGCCGACGGATCTCTCCGGCACACACGTTGCGTTAGCCCCCTCTCAGTCAGTTTGCCCGTGCCTGCGACCACGCGAGCGACGCAGTTCGCACAAGGTTGACGCAAAACGGGCTCAACGGAGAGGAACGGTTCGATGCGAGCAGTCATGTTGTTGGCGGTAATCACCGCGGTCGTTGCGTGTAAGTCCGATGAGGGCATGAATGGTGGCGACAAGGAAATGAGCGGCATGAAGCCGCCTTTCGGTGGTCCGGACGATATGCAGCGCGCCTCCGCGCTCTGGTCGCGCATGAGCGGCTACAAGAGTTGGGCCGCCTATCCGGGGCTCGACGGGTGGCAGGACGGCAAGTCACCGCACGGAAAGGTGCTGCGCTACTACATCAACGGCAGTGCGGCGAGCAATCCGACTCGCCCCGGCGCCAACGCGATCATTATCAAGGAGAACTACGGCAAGCGCGGCGGCCCCGTCATGGCGGTCACCGTGATGCAGAAGATCCACGGCTACGACGCCGACAACGCGGACTGGTTCTGGGTGAAGTTCGCGCCCGACGGCACGGTCATGAAGAACCCGAAGGGCATGTCGCTCGCCGGACGCGTCGCCAAGGGAATGCCCAAGGGCTGCATCGCCTGCCACAGCAACGCGGGCGGAAACGACTACCTGTTCATTAACGACTAGCGTGCGTGACCTGCAACGTCGAACGATCCTGGGCGGCATGACCGCAATGGCGCTCGGGACGTTCAGCATCGCGGCCGGCTTCCTCGCCAACACCATCCGCTTTCGCCCGCACCGCGACTGGCTGGAGGTGGGCAAGGCGGAGGATCTCGACGCCGAGACGTTCAAGCTGCACGTGCTTTCCGTGCAACAGCGGCACGCGTGGAAAAACGAGCGCCGTCAAGTCGCGGTCTGGATCAAGGATCTTTATCCGAAGGATCCGATCGCGCTGCTCGCCGTGTGCACCCACTTGGGCTGCGCCGTTGCGTGGGAGCAAGACGAGTTTGTCTGTCCCTGCCACGGCGGCAAGTACGACGCGCAGGGCAGCGTCACCGCGGGCCCCCCGCCGCGCGCGCTGGCTCGCTGCGAAGTGAAAATCGAGGGCGAGTTCTGCTTCCTGCGGCTTCCGTCCGGGGACAAGGCGTGAAGGTTCTCCTAGAGACGCTGCTGAACAAGCCGCTCCCCCGCCGCGTCGGCTGGATGCACACGCTGGGTAGCCTGCTGATCGCCTACCTCGGCTTCCAGGCGCTCTCCGGAATCCTGCTGGCGCTCTACTACAGCGCCGCACCGGAGTCCGCCTACGATTCGATTCGCTACATCA
>CBDURV010000656.1:0-2327 GCA_965369495.1 uncultured bacterium | reverse complement strand
GGGCGCTGCGCCACACGCTATCGCCGACGAAGTTGCGCCCGCTGCTCAAGGACGATGCCGTATCGGTGCGTCTTGCGGCGATGGTCGCGGCGAAGCGCCATCGCGAGTTGGTGCGCCTGGCGACCGGTAAGAGTTTCGGTCTCGCCGTGGGCGCGCTCGGTGCACTGGGGCGCGGAGGCGACGCCAGTTCGGCGGGAACGCTCATGCGCCTGCTGGAGCGGCGCGTCAAGACGAAGCATTCGCTCTACGCCGAGGAAGAGGTGAATACCGACCGTGCCCTCGCGCGTGCCGTCGGGGAGATGGCGCGCCGCGGTCTTGTCGTGGGGGGGCGGTCGGTTCTCGAGCGTCTGCAGAAGCTGATCGCGCGCGCGGACCTGGGCGGGCGTGCCGCGGCGGTGCTGGCCGAGGCGGCGGCGGAGGCGCGCGATGCGGAGGCGGCGCGGCGCGTGATTGACGGTCAGATCCTCGCGCGGCGCCGATCGACTCTGCCGTTCACTTCGATCAACTCGCTGTTCCGAGGCGGCATGCATGCGTTCGCGCGCCGCCCGTGGCCGCAACTCGCGCCGCTGCTCATGCCGATGCTGGCAGACAACGACCCGGTCGTTCGCCGCGCCGTCGCGGAATCGCTTTATGGCGATGTGGCGCGCATCGCGTTGCGCGACAGCGACGCCGGCGTGCGCGCCATCGCCGCGGCGCACATCGGGAAGCAGAAGCCGCTTCTGGGTGTGCTGGGCGACCCGGACCCGGAGGTGCGCATCGTGGCGCTGCGGGCGCTCGGTGCGATCGGGGACGAGACCGCCGGCAAGGCGGTGCTCGAACTGCGGCGCGATCCCGACCCCAACGTGCGCCGCGCGGTGATTGGCGCGATCCTGCACCTGCCCGTGCCGACACGTAGCGACGTGCTGTACGACTTCGCACTCAACGATGACGATTCGCGCGTACGCGCTGCCGCCGCCGCGTCGATTTCGTTCATGGGCGACCTCACGGCCTATCCGCGCGCGATTTCCGATCTCCTGCACGCGAAGCGGCAGGTGCGCGAGCGGGCGATCGTGCTGCTTCACGCAATGAGCACGGCGCGCTTCGCCTACAAGCCGGAACAGCCCGCGGCGGGCGCGGCCGCCTGGGCAGCCTGGTGGCGCTCCAAGCGCGAAAAACGCGAGGGCGGTTTCCGCTACCACGTTGAGGACCTGCGCCGGCGCGGCATCGATCTCGTGTTGGTGATTGACGCGACCGGCAGCATGGCGCCGCTCATCCAGGCGACCAAACGCCGGCTTGAGGGGATCGTGCAGGGACTGCGGAGAGTCGTGCCGAACCTGCGCGTGCGCGTCGTCTTCTACCGCGACCGCGGCGAGAAGTTCCTCACGCTATCCTCGCCGCTCACGCATGACACGCGCCTGCTCGAGGACTTCATTGCGTGCGTTCCGGCGGCGGGCGGCGGCGATATTGCCGAGGCGGTGCTGGACGGCCTGCGCATCGCGATCAAGAAGACGCCTTGGCGCCCCGACGCGCAGCGCATTGTCCTGCTCTTCGGTGACGCGCCGCCGCACGAAGATGACGAGCCGTTGATCGAAACCATCGTCGGCGCGCATAAGGGTGTCGTGCATACGGTGGATGTGAGCGGCTACGGCAATGTGACTGGCTACGCCGATGGGCAGCGGCCCCGCCAACCCCTCGACTCGTTCGGCCGCATCGCCAAGTGGGGCAAGGGCGCGTTCGTGCGCTCCGGAAACGACCGCGAACTGCTACGCGAAATCCTCGTGCTCACCCTCGGCCCCGAACACCGTGCTGCCGTCGAGGCGCTGTTCGGGCTGTAGTGTCTCTTCTTCTATCGTCACCACCTGCGTCACCAATTCTTGAGCTTGTACGGAGGATCAATTGAGCCAAGAGTCGATGATTCAAGAAATAGGCCGTGCCATGTCACTTGTTGTGGAAGCTCGACGGGAGTACCCCGGAGACCCTGCGCTCGATGTGGTGGACAGGGCGTTGGATGCCATTTCGGAAATGACTCGATCCGGATGGCCACTGACGCCAGAACAAAAGAAGAAGCTGGTTCTTGGTGTGTTTGCATCTCGAAACATCGATCCAGAGATGCCGGAACTCGCTGAGTCGTTGCGACGAATCGACATGATTGGAGAGTCCGACTAGACACCATGGGCGCCGCCGTCAAGGCGGTGCAGTATGAGTCTATTACTACCTGCGCCGTCGATGGCGCAGTCGTCAGGCGTAAGTGCCCGGTGACCAAGGGATAGCGTGCAACCGGTGGCGCAGGTGGTGCGTCTTAGGCCGGAGATCAGGCCTACTTCTTGCGCAGCCGCTTGAGTTCCTCG
>CBDURV010000655.1:0-2349 GCA_965369495.1 uncultured bacterium | reverse complement strand
TCTTCTCTGCTCCGATCGACTCGATGAGACCCTTCGCGCGCCCGCTCAGCCGGTGTTTCGGATCCGCGGCGATCTCGCGCAGCAGTGGCAGGCAGCGCTTGCCTTCAAGTTCGACCAGTGTTTCTATCGCGAGCGTGGAGCCATAGTGCGCGGCGCGTATCGCAGCGCGTAGTCCTGGTTGCAGCCCATCGAATGAGACCCGGCGGGCCCCGCCGCTGGCGAGCAGAAAGAACCCGGACGGCGTGGGAAGGATCCGATTGGCCAATTCGACACCGGCTCGGCGGTGTCGTGTGGATGCGAGCAGTTCGTTCGCGAAGCCCCTCTGGAGCCACTCCGGCAGCCGATCCGTGATGGGCAGCAGCGCCTCCAATCCGCGGTCGCCGATTGCGAACATGAGGCGCGCCGCGTAACCGCGTTCCGGGCTGTTTTCGATTGCCTCCAGGTAACGCGGCAGCCACTCCTCGATGTCGAGTCGTCCCGAGAGGCGTTTGAACCCGCGTTGGGCCTGGTGGTTCCCGGCGAGCGCCTCCTTCCACAGCAGTTCGATGGCCTCGCCGCCATGGCGCGGGTGGTCAACCAGTTGCTCCGCCGCCGCCGCCCGTCGCGAGCCGTCCGAGTCGGACATGAGCGCAACCATGTGCTCGACCGCGGCCTCGTCCGGCCTGATATCGACGTTACGCAGCAGGGATACGGCAGAAAAGCGATCCCGCAGAACTCCATGTATGAGCATCGAGTGCAGCAGATCCGCGGACAGCAGTTCGGAGATGCCGGCCAGGTGGACGGCCCGTATGAGCTTGGCGCGCAGCTCCAGCGACTCGTCGGCGAGCGCGATGCGAAGTTCGTCGGTGGCGACGCGGAGATCGCGCCCGGTCGACCTCAAGGCGACTGCCGCACGTTCGCGCACGACGGGGTCGGCGTCCGAGAGCCTTCGCGCGAGCGCCGGCACGACATGACGTCCGGCGCGGGAGAGCGCACTCCGATCGAAGAATTGTTTCGAGACCGTCACGCTCGCGCGGGCGAGGAGTTCCGCTCCCGCCGGACCCAACTCGGCGAGCGCGAACATCGCTTCGGTGCGCACGCTGGCCTTGTCGAACGCAAGCGGCGTGAGCAGCTCTAGCGCACCCGACATGCCCGTGCCCGCGAAGCCGATGACGCGCGCCGCTCCCATGCGGCCGGCCTCGGTTTCGTGCGTCGCCAGGGAGCGGATCGCGTCGGCTGAGTCAGGCAGCAGACCGGCCAGCGTGCGCGCGAGCGAGGCGCGCATGTTGCCCCAGCCGTCGCCTTCGTCGGCCAGCAGTTCCGTGAGCGTGGGAATCGCATCGACCCCCCGCGCCCCCATCGCCTCGATGGCGGCGATCGCCTCGCGCCGCTTGTCGTAGTCGCCGTGCCGCAGGTGATAGAGAAGCAGACCCAACGGGGTCAGGCCTTCCCACGCCGGGTGCGCGTCCATCGACATCGGCTTGGCATCGTGCCGCGCGGTCGCTCGACGCACCACACGCTCTTCGTCCGCGCGCGCGCCGCGATCGGTCGAACTCCAAACGAGCACCGCACTGACCAGCGCCGCCGTGAGCACAGCCGCGAGCGGGAGCAGGTACTTCGAGTGGTTGGCCGAGTCTTCGCGGGGCATAGGGACCTTCGTCATACCATTCTGTTGCTACCATCGGCGGCGTGCTCACACGTAAGACGATTTCCTTCCTCCGCGACCTTGAAAAAAATAACAACCGCGCCTGGTACGACGCCAACAAGGCGCGCTATCAGGAGGATGCCCAGGAGCCGTTCAGGGAGTTCATTCGTGCGATGGAGCCGCGGCTGGAGAAGATCTCGCCGCACATTCTCTGCAGCGACAAGAAGGTCGGCGGCGCGATGATGCGCCTGCACCGTGACGTGCGCTTTTCGAAGGACAAGACGCCCTACAGCCCGCGCCTCGCCGCGCGCTTCATGCACGACGCGGGCGAAAAGGGCGGCACGCCCGGCTACTACATCAATATCGACGCCAGCGGCTGCACGCTCGGCACCGGCATCTGGCGCCCCGACACGAAGTTCGTGGGCCAGATTCGCGATCACATCGTCGCGGATTCCAAGGCGTGGAAGTCGGCGACCGGCGCGAAAGCGTTTCGCGATGCGTTTGGGGGCCTCGGGGGCGAGAGCCTCAAGCGCCCGCCGCGCGGCTACGACGCCGAGCACCCGTTCGTCGAGGATCTCAAGCGCAAGGACTTCGTCGCCTTCGCGGAGTGGAAGACGGCCCCCGTGACCAAGGCGGACTTCCCCGCAGTCGTCGCCAAGACCTACGCCGCGTCCAACAAGTTCATGGCGTTCGTCTGCGAGGCGCTCCAGCTACCGTTCTGATGT
>CBDURV010000654.1:0-2352 GCA_965369495.1 uncultured bacterium | reverse complement strand
AGTCGCGAAATTGGGCGTCGAGATTCTCATCAACACGCGGGCTGCCCAAGCCGTGCGACACGCGGGCATCGGCGTAACAGGCATCGTGTTCCATCGTGCCGGAGCCGTCGCGGGCATTTCGGTCGATCGACCTTGCGCGCTACTGCTCGTCCGAAACGCGCAGGGGACGCAAGTCTCGGTTTCCGACCCGGCCCAAACAAACAAGCCGATCCGCGTGACCTTGCCCTCGGCCACCAAGCCCATCGTGATGCACCCCAGGGCAGGCAAGACCGAATCGCGAACGGTTCCGCGCTGACGCTCCCTATTGGCCCGGTCCCTCCGGCAACTGTGCACCGTGCCAGACCGCCACGATCCAGACGGTTCTTCCCACCACCCGATAGAAGAATCGATAGGGTCGGACAATGACCTCGCGGTGGGGCAGGGTAGGAAACTCCGGTATCGCGCGCCCCGAGTCGGGAAACTGCTCGAGCCGTCGCAGCACTTGTTCCGCCTTCTTGCGGAATCGGAGCGCAGCAGTCGGACTGTCTTGTCTGATGAACTCCAGCCCTTCGAGGAATTGGGCGCGGGCCGAGTGCGTAAACTTGATTCTCACGATTCTGCGTCACGCAGCAGAGCATCAGCTTCGCGGAACACGCTTGCCAAGGTGTTCCCATCTCCGGCAGCGATCTCCTTTTCGCCGATCGCCAACATGCGCAACAGTTCCCGCTCGTGCTCGGCCTTCTCGTAGGAATCGATGCTCTGGATAACGGCGATGGCGCGACCGCGCTGGGTCACAACGAGCGGGCCACCGGAGCCCTGAAGTTTCTTGAGCACTGCGGCCGCATCTTGACGCAGGTCGGTCACCGGGATGATGTCGGGTATTTTCAATTCAACGTATCTCCAAATGTACGTCGAATCATATGTTCAATGGGGTCGTTGGCAACCCTGAAACAGCACCGGCCTCCAGCTTCGAGCCTCCGACTCAGTACCGCTCCATGTCCTTCTGGTACTCCTCGGGTCGGTAGGGGCCGGCGGGCAGGCCGTGGTGGTGTCTAATGACGGTGGCCTGGTTGGCTTGGCGCGCCAGGGGCATGTAGTCGGGATTGGCCTTGGTGACCGCGGCCGCGACTACGGCGACCACCAGATCGGCGACGATGTTGCCGGAGCTACCGCCGCTGGGTTGGTAGACGATCTTCTGGGCGGATTGCCAGATCGTCTCGCCGGTATGGCCATCCTTCAGCACGTAGGTGAACTCGACCGTGACCGCCGTGGACAGCACCGCGTACTGGGCGTCCCAGCGTTCGATCGAAACGTAGAGCACCGAGTCGGCGCCAAACAGCGCGGCGAGTCGCGTCGGGTCGGCGCTATGCACCATGTTCGCATCCGCGAGACCGTCCGCCTCCATCACGCGCTTGACCATGTTGACCGGGAAGACGTAGTAGCCGCGCTCCGCGACCGGCTTCGAGATGGCGGACAGGAAGTAGTCCGAGGCGTTGACATCCACGCTGTTGTTGACCACCGGCACGATCAGGATCGAACGCGGATCCGCCGCACGGAACGCGGAGTAGTCGTAGTGCACGTCGGGCGTCGGAGTCACGCACCCGGTGCAGACGATCGCGAGCAGCAGCGCACTGAAGCGACTCACTGCGAACCTCGCTTCTCGGCCGCCTTGTCCGCGATCTGCGCCGTCTGGATCATGCTGTCCATGAACTGCGCGGATTCCGGCCAGAGCGCCTTTTCCTTGTTGTAGGCCTCGATGGCGAGCGCGTTTTCGCCGCGCCGCATGAGCAGGAAACCGTATTCGGCATACAGTCCCGGGGCCATCGGTTTCGTGGTCGGGTTCGGGCGGCTTTCGTACGCGGTGATCAACGCGGTCAAGTCGACGTACAACTCCTCGTCGTTCTTGGGGTTCTCGTAGTTCTCATAAAGCCACTCGTCGTAGTTGCCCCACTCGTACAGCGTCGGCGTCGCGCATCCGCAGAGCAGGAGGAGTAGCAGACGAACTTGCATGGCTAGGGCTGAATGTGGAAGACCTTCTTCGTGGAACTGCTCAGGAAGACGGTCTCCGAATGAAGAACCCGGCCGTCGGCACTCTTCACCTCGATCAGGTGCGATCCGCTTTCGACCAGCAGCACGTTCGTCTTCCCATCGAACTGGCTCGCCACTCCCATGTCCAAGCCATCGACGTACAACACCGCGTCCGCGGGCGCTCCACTCACGCCGATCGCCGGTCGCTTGTCCTGCTGCTCGATCTGGCTCGGCTTCGGATAGCTGCACGCCCCAACCGAGAGCAGTGCGAGCAGAGCGATAGATAGGCTCCTCATGGCTTAGTCCTTTGCCTCGGTCACGAAGAGGTCGTCGAAGCCGGTCTTG
>CBDURV010000653.1:0-2353 GCA_965369495.1 uncultured bacterium | reverse complement strand
CGCTGCTGGCGTTGGGCCGCTTCGCGCAGTCCAACTCGCGCGAGCGCAAGGCGCTGATCGACAAGGCGCTCGGCTTGTCGCGCTCGCTGCAACGCAACAAGCGGCGCTGGAACCGTCTGCGCGCGCCCGCGCTGCGATGCCTGCAAATGCTCACCGGTCAACGGCTCAATAGCGTCGATCTTTTCGCCGACTGGTGGAAAGTGGCCAAGGATCGCCCCGACCCGTTTTCTAATCTCGCCGAAGAGTGACGGTCACGTTGCCGTTGCGCGCGAAGCGCATCATCGTCGTGGTCCGGTAGCCGGGTTTTTTGACCTGCACACGCGCGAAGTCGCCGCCGAGGCGATCCAGGACAAATTGGCCGTCGTCGGTCGTGCGTGCATGCGCGGCAGGGAAGCGTGCGTAGGGGTCCGGGGTCCCGAGGCCGACGACCAGTGCAGCGCCGACGGGGTCGCCGCGTTCATCCAGCACGAGACCGCGTACGCGGTAACCGCGCCGCAGCGTGATGCGCAGGTCCGCCATGTCGGTAGCGACCTCGGGCAAACGGATGCGTGCGAAACCCGCCGCGCTCACGATCAGCGCGTAGTGGCCCATGGGCAGCGGGATCGAACGAAAGTGGCCCTGCGCGTCGCTGGTCGCTTGCCAAAGATCCGGGAAGGGCACGACCGGCATGCCTTCGCGCAGCGGCCGAGCCTCGATGCGCGCGCCTTCGACGGGTTGTTCGCGCGCGTCGATCACGCGGCCAACGAGATGGCCCACGGGGGCCTGCGCACCGCGACTATCCAGCGCGATCGGGTGCCCGTCTTGCAGGATGAAGGCGCGTGCCTCGCGCGGCAGGCGGCCGCGGAAGGTGCCGTCGCGCGCGACACTCCAAACGACGCGCAGGGGCACCAACCGGTCTTCGACCGTGTCGGGCACCATGGCGAAAATCTCGACCGTTTCGGGGCCCGCCATCGGCAGGCGGCCGCTGCGTTCGACGCCCTCCTCGATGGCGATGTCCCCGCGCGCCGCCGCGCCGGGCGCGCCGCGGTCGGGCGTGGCGCAGACCGCCACCGCGTCGTCGTGATCAGGCAGGTCGTAGCGCCCGCGCTTGTCCGTGCGCGCGGATGCCAGTACGCGCGCCTCGGCGTCGAGCAGGCGCACGGTCGCGGGTTGCGGATGGCCCTGTTGGTCGAGCACCTGGCCGCGGCGTCGCGGGCGCGGTCGGAGCGACATCTGGATGCGCTCGCCCGGCACGCTCCAGGCGCTGGCGATGCCGCTGGCGCCCTGGGCGTCGATACGGTGCGGCCGTGCGGACAGGCCTTCGATGCGCGCGCGGCCCTCTTTGTCACTGGTGGCGCTCTGGCTACCGCTATCGGGGTCCGTGACCTGCAGCGTCACCCCCTGGACTGGCTGGCGGTCCTCCGACCGGAAAACCAGCACTTCAAGCACCCCCTGCAGGTGCGCGTCTGGGGTCGGATCGTCCTGCCAGCGCCCGCCGCCCGGCAATACCCCGGCCAAGAAGGGATTCAGGCGGAAAAGCAGCAGGAACAGCAGAATCACGAGCAACGCGAAGAGTCGGCGTTTGCGGCGGGTTCGAGCCATGGGAAGGTCGCTATACTGTACGTCGATGAAGTATGTCGCGATGACCCTTCTGCTGGCTGCCTCGATTGTCTCGGCCGACGAGACCGGGCCCGATGCCGCCAAGCTCCTCAACGATCTGACGGCCGCCAACGCCGCCAAGGATGTGACCGCGATCAGCTCGCTGCTGAACCCGATCTCCGAAATGGCGCTGCGAGCGAAGGACACCAAGCTGCTGGATCCGTTCGCCAAGGAGTTGGTGACCTCCTACAAGCTCAGCAAGGGCAACTGGGGCACGATGCGCCAGATCCTCGACGTGCTGGGGGACCTGCGCTCCAAGAGGGGGCTCAGCCTGCTCAAGAAGACTGCGTTCCAGAAGAAGGCCAAGAACGACAATTTCCTCAAGCTGCAGATTCACGCCATTGCGGCGATCGGCAAGTTCGCGGAATCCAAGTACATCGATGCGCTCATCGACGAGACCAAGAAGCGCGATACGAAGATCGCGCTGGCTGCCTACGAGAGCTTCAAGAGCTACGGCACGGCCAAGGGCAAGGCCCGCAAGCGGGTCGCCGAGGAACTCATGAAGCGTCTCGAGGCGGAAAACCCCTACAAGACCAGCGGCAACGCCAACGCCGGCCCCGTCGGAGCCGAGCAGATCAAGCGCTGGGGCCAAATCTCCAAGCCGGTCGTCGCCGCCCTCCAGGCCGTCTGCCGCGAGGACACCATCAACGACCTCGACAACTGGCGCGAGTGGTGGAAAGAGAACAAGAAGTCCCGCTCGACTTGGAAAGACAAG
>CBDURV010000652.1:0-2360 GCA_965369495.1 uncultured bacterium | reverse complement strand
GCCAATTATGCCGCACATGGTCGAGTGGCGGAGTCTACTCCGCAGCGGGGGACAGGCCAAGAAGCGGGGGCGTGCTGGCGGTCGCGCGCGGAGTGCATACAATTCGCCCATGCCGCTGGGAGCCCGGAACGCGTTCTGGTTCCTTCTCTACAACACGCTCCTCTACGTGGGCGTGCTTGTCTGTCTTCCGTTCTGGCTCTTCGTACGGCTCGTGCGGGGCCGGTACCGGGGGCAGTTCCTCGAACGCATGGGCATCCTCGACGAGTCCGTGACCGCGCGCTTCGGGTCCCGCCCCGCCATCTGGATCCACGCGGCATCCGCTGGGGAGACGGTGGCGGCCGCCCCGCTGGTGCGCGGCCTGCGCGCCGCCGTTCCCGACCATCCCATCCTTTTCACGGTGACCTCGCGCTACGGCAAGGCGATGGCGCAAAAACGACTCGAGGGGATCGTGGACGCCGTCTGCTTCTCGCCCCTCGACCTGCCGTTTTTCTGCCGGCGGTTCATTCGCGCGGTCGATCCGCTGCTCTACGTGATGGTGGAGACCGACATCTGGCCCAACGTGCTGCGCAAGTGCCAAAAACGCGGCGTGCCCTGCGCGCTCGCATCGGGCTACGCCAGCGCGCGCAGCTTTCCGCGCCCGTTCTGGCGCGCCGTTTTTTCGCAGGTCGATCTGTTCGAGATGCAGAGCGAAGAAGACGCGCGCAACATCATCGCGCGCGGCGCGCCCGCGGACCGGGTCTCCGTGGGCGGCAACATGAAATTCGACAGCACCGCCGCCGCCATGGATGCGGAGGCGATCGTCCGGTTGCGCGAAGACTTCGGGTTTCCCGAGGGCGCGCCCGTGTTCGTGGCGGGATCGACCCTGGAAGACGACGAGGCGCCCGTGCTCGATGCCATTGCCTCGCTGCGCAGCGAGGGCATCGACCTGCACGCGATTATCGCGCCGCGGCGTCAGGAGCGCGTGGCCGAAGTGGTGCGTGGGCTGGCGGAGCGTGAGATTTCCGCCGTGCGCCGGACCGAGGGCGGGGGCGGCGTCGTCGTGGTGCTCGACACGATGGGCGAACTGGCGGGCACCTACAATCTCGCCTCGGTCGCCTACGTGGGCGGCGGGTTCACGGATGACGTCGGTCTGCACAACCTGATCGAACCGCTCGTCTGCGGCGCTCCGGTGCTCTTCGGGCCGCACCGTGGCAAGGCGCGCCGCGTCGCGGCCGAGGTGGATCGCTTTGGCGCCGGCGTTGAGGTCGCGGACGGGCCGGCACTGCTCGACGCGATGCGCCATATCCTGACCGAGCCGGAAACGAGCGAAAAGCTGGCCGCGGCTGGTCGCGCGCTGCTCGACCTCCATCAGGGCGCGGCCGCTCGCCAGGCGGCGCGCATCGGAAAGCTGGTGCGCGGGTAATGGTGCGACGCCTCTTTGTGCTGGCCGTGCTGGCGCTCGGTTTTATCGGCCCCGCGGCCGGCCCCGACCCGCGCATGAACCTGCGCTGGGTGGACCGCGACGGCGTCGATCAGCGTTGCCCCGAGACCCGCGCGCGCCTTGTCGCGCCGCCGCGCGACTCGATTCATCCGTTCGTGCTGTTCGAGGACTTCGCCTACGCCGCCGCCGAGGGCCGCTTCGGGGGCGCCTGTTTCCTGGTCGCGCTGCTGGCTCTTCCGATCACGCTCTTCGGCCTTTGGTGCTCCGGCTTCGGCTGCGCCGTGAGGCGCCTTTACGTGACGATCATGCTGGGCTTGCCACTCGCCGGCGCGCTGCTCTACGGATCCTGCTTCCTGCCGGGTCGCACCATACGGCTGGGGCCGGACGCCGTCGATCTTGTGATGGCCAATCTCAACACGAAGACGATCTACAGCACGGGCGTTCTCACGCCGCGCCAACTGCGTGACTGGCATGCCGCGCATGGCGTCACCGTGCTCAACGTGGCCGACCGCGGTCAGGTCGAGGGGGCGCGCCGCGTGGCGCGCTACAACTTCGAAGTGCCTGATGCGCCGCCCATGACCGTCACCATCGGCATGGAGCTGCACGGCCACCCCAACCTGATCACGGTCAACAGCGACAGGCTTTGGGGGCAGGCAGGCGAGAAGCGCGCCGACGTGATCGCCGAGGTTCGCCAGCACGGCGGCGCGACGTTTATTGCGCAACCCTGGCTGCGCCTCGACGAGCCGCTCGAGACCGCCCTGAAGCGCGGTGCGGATGGTGTCGAGTTCGTGAACAGCGCGTATCGCGCCAGCCCGAGCGTGCTCGACGCGGCCATCGAGGCCAAGCCGCCGCGGGCGCTGATCGGGGTGAGCAATCCGCGTTTCGTGGGCCCGCACCTCAACGCGGTCACGCTGCTTCCCCGCAGTGCGGCCGCCTCGCC